>JAIRXI010000120.1 GCA_031268395.1 Tannerella sp.
CGCTGCGCCGAGCAGGAGTTATTGACTGCCAATCCGATGTTTTCGTCATTTTCTTTTGTTTGTTCTCCGGATATTTCGACTCGCAAGGACGGCGCTGATGAGCCTGTCTTTGCAGGATAACGCGCCGTGCACCGTCATTGCGACTGCGAGGAACGAAGCAGGAAGCAATCCAGTGAAAGGCACTTTTACGCTGCGCGAAACGTCCCCCCGGTTCTGTCGAGCGGCGAAGACGGCATGTATGTTAGCCAACAGAACGGGCAGCGGACCTTTCGGGATAAAAATGCATCAAAACCGTAAAATTCCGGTAAGACGACTGTAGCCGGAAGGTAACATCGTATGCCTACTTTTGCACCGTCAAACCAATGGACTGTTTAGAATGATGAAACAAAACAACCCTGCGGATGCGGTTCCTTTCCTTTACCCGTCCGTCAATTCGGGCAGCGCGCGTCCCGGCGTGAAGACGACGGACGGCACAAAAGGACTTTCCGGCGGGAAAAAGGGCCTGGAATCCCGCGCCCTCTCCTGCGGAACCGCCGGGATCGAACGCAAAACGGCAAAAGTTGCCCATTTAAAAAAGTTCTCTATCTTTGTTCCCTGATTTTATGCTTTATATACCTTTGAAAAAGAGAACAGATATAGTAACACTCGGCGAAGTGTTTTCCGAATCGGACTTCGGCGCTTTTTACACGGCGTACTACACGCGCTTTTTGCGGTATGCCTCTTATTATGTGAACCGGATTCAGGCGGCGGAAGACATTACGCACGACGCGATCCTGTATTGCTGGGAAAACAGAGACAAACTTCCGCCCCAAACCGATGTGCTGGGATATATACTGCTGACCGTAAAAAACAAATGCCTGAACCACCTGAAACATTTACAGGTCGAATCCGAATACGGCAGGCAGTATGCCGAACTGTACGAATGGGAAGTCAACGCCCGCATCATGACGCTCGAAGACGAACACTATGCCGACATCTTTGCGGGCGAAATCCGGCGGATCGTGAAACAGACGCTGGCCGGACTCCCCGGACAGACGCGCTACATTTTCGAGCAGCACCGCTTCCGGTTCAGGCCGCGGAAAGAAATAGCCGCCGAACTGGGCGTCTCGCTCCAGAAAGTCGACTACCACATCAACAGGGCCAGCCAGCGCCTCTACAGCGCACTGAAAGACTATTCGCCCCTCCTGGCCGTCTTTTTTAAGATTTTTATCAGTTGGAAGTTGGGATTTTTAGCGGCTGAGTTGTTCTACTGACAGCACAAAAACAAAACGAATGAAAATAAATCGTGATATACTGGTCCGCTATTTCCTGGGGAACTGTTCCGGGAAAGAGAAAGAGGCCGTCCGCAGATGGCTGGAAAGCGACGGGGCCAACCGGCAGACGTTTGTCCGCGAACGGATCCGCTTCGACGCCTCCGTGGTGACGGGCGAAACCGGCCCGCAGCAGCAGCCCTCCCGTGCCAGAAGCGTCGCCTTCACGCTGCTGAAAGTGGCGGCAGCCGTCCTGCTGCTGATCGGGAGCAGCTACCTCTTCAACCGCTATACGCACCCTCTCCGGCAACCGGCGGCAGCCGTCATGCAGCGCCTCTACGTCCCGCCGGGAAACAGGGCCTTCCTCACCCTGCCGGACAGCAGCAGCGTATGGCTGAACTCCAACTCGACCCTCCGCTATCCGGGAACGTTCGACGGCGGACGGTGGAACTGGACGGCGAGGCCTGTTTCGACGTGGCCAAACGCGACGGACAGCCTTTTATCGTAAAAACAGGCAAATACGTTGTCGAAGCGCTGGGCACGTCCTTCAATGTCGATGCCTACGCCGGCAAACCGGATTTCTCCACCGCCCTGTACAGCGGCCGGGTAAAACTCTACCGGGAAGAAGCCGCCGGCGCGCCGCTCTATCTGAACGCCGGAGAAGCCGCCACGCTGACAAACGGCTCACTGCTGGTATCGCCCCTGAAGGCCGACGGTTCGCGCTGGCGCGAAGGACTGATTGTCATCGACAGCTATACCTTCGAAGAAATCATGCGCCTGTTTGAAAAATATTTCGACCAGCAGATCCGCATCCACAACAGCAGGGTAAAAACGCTGAGCTACCGCGGCAAGTTCCGCATCGCCGACGGCGTCGAACATGCCCTCAATGTATTGCAAAAAGATTTTCGTTTCTCCTACCGGCGCGACGAAGATTCAAATATTATCCGTATCTATTAATAACAAACAATTGCAAATCTATGAAGAAGAAGAATGTTTTACTGGAGCTATCGCAACGTGTTCATTCCGGCAGATACCTCCGTTTTGGAAAAATCCTGAAATTGACAGTGGCGCTCTGGCTGCTTGTTTCCGGATTCGTTTTTGCCGGAAATGTCGACTTGCAGAACACAAAGATTAGCCTGAACAAACAGCAGGCGCTACTCAGGGAAGTGCTGGACGAAATCGAACGGCAAACGGACTACCTCTTCGTCTCAAACACGGAGATCAGTCTGGAGCACAGGGTATCCGTGCAGGTGAAGAACAAGTCCGTGCGCGAAGTGCTCGACCGGCTTTTTGAAAACACCGACCTCGCCTACGCGGTGGACGGCGTCAACATCATCATCACCAAGAAAGTCCTCCCGTCCGGAGCGATTACCGCGCCGCAGCAAACCGGCCGGCAGGTTGCGGGCACGGTGACGGATGCCGCCGGCGAGCCGGTTATCGGCGCGAACGTCCTTGAAAAAGGCTCGACGAACGGCGTGGTGACAGACGTGGACGGGAATTTCTCGCTCACGGTGGCAGACAACGCCGTACTGCAAATTTCTTACATCGGATATATTACGCAGGAAATCAGCGTATTGGCCGGGGGTGGGGGCAAATTGCTGTCCGTCAGGCTGCTGGAAGACAACATGATGCTCGAAGAGGTCGTTGTGGTGGGATATGGCACACAGAAGAAAGTAAACCTGTCGGGTTCGGTATCCTCAATCTCCTCCAAAACGCTCGAAAACCGCATGACCTCGAACGTGAACCTTGCATTGCAGGGCGCTGCGCCGAACATGAACATTTCGATGGGCAGCGGACGTGCCAACTATGCCCCGGACATCAACATCCGCGGCTACACATCGGTCAACGGCGGCAGCGCCTTTATCCTGGTTGACAACGTGCCGGTTTCGGCGCAGGAACTTTCGCGCATCAATCCGGCCGACATCGAAAACGTTTCGGTCTTGAAGGATGCTTCGGCCTCGGCCATCTACGGCGCACGCGCTGCGTTCGGCGTTGTGCTGATCACGACCAGAAAGGCGAAAAGTTCCAAACTGGAAGTAGATGCCGACCTGACCTACGGCGTCAGGCAGATGTTCAGCACGCCCGACATCGTCACCGACGTCGTCGGGTTTATGGATCTGACGCGCCTGTCCTGCTATCCCTACTACCTCAGCAGCGGACGCATCGTCTACAACGAATCGGAAGTGGAATACGCCCGGCAGGTGGCCGCCGACCCGTCGCTGCCCAGGATCATCCCGCACAAGAAAGACAAGGGAGGCATCTACGAGCCGGAAAGATACGGATATTACGAATCGACCGACTGGATCGGCGCCACTTACCGGAACACGACGCCAAGCTATAACGTAAACGCCCGCATCGCGCAGAAGCACGAAAAAGGCTCCTACATGGTCAGCGCCGCGTATTACCAGCAGGACGGACTTGTCCGGTATGAAGAAGGCCTGAAACGCTACAACATCCGCGCCATCGGCGATTACGACCTGACGCGGTGGTGGAACGTCGGCACGAACATCTCGTTCGTAAATTCAAACTACCGGTATCCCAACGCGCTGGACCGGGATAACGGCAACGGCTTTTTCACCGGCGTCCAGCAGGAGGACTGCATCTACCCCACCTATCCGAATCCCGACGGGACGCTGAACATCGCCATGGCCGAACTGACCGAAACCCTGAAACGCGGCGGCGACGTCGAAGACAATGTGTACGAAACGCAGGTCACGCTCAACACGAACATCAGTTTGCTGAAAGACGTGTGGAATATCAAGGCCGACGCAAGTTTCCGCCGCTACTCCAACGGCATCGAAAAGGCGACGCTCCCCATTGCCTACAGCGAAATACCGGGCATCATCAACTATACGAACAACAACATCAGTACAGCCGAGTCCATCCACAAGGTGAACAGTTACAACGTATTCAACGTCTACACCGATTTTCACAAGACGTTTGCCCGGAAGCATTTCCTGAACGCCGTAGCCGGTTTCAACCAGGAATCGCTTTACATAAACGAAACGACGGCGAAGAGGGAAGGACTGATCAGCGCCAGCCTGCCCACCGTCCAGCTGGCCACGGGCGAAGATTACGTTTCGCAATCGATCAGCGAACTGGCGCTGCGCAGTATGTTTTACCGCCTGAACTATATTTTCGACAACAAGTACATTGCCGAACTGAGCGGACGCTACGACGGCTCTTCCCGCTATCCGAAAGCAGAACGTTTCGGATTCTTCCCCTCCGGCTCGCTGGCCTGGGTGCTCTCGCGCGAAGGGTTCATGGAAGACCTCGCGGAGCGCCTGAAGATCGACCAGCTGAAATTCCGCGGTTCCTACGGCATCCTGGGCAATCAGGCCAATAACAACTATTATCCGTATGTGGCTTCCATGGAATCGAGTACGATGTCCAATATCATCGACGGATTGCAGCCGCTGAAAGTCATCCAGCCCGGAACCGTGGCCGGCAACCTGACCTGGGAAAAGGTGCGCACGATCAACGGCGGCATTGATCTGACGCTCTTCAACAGGCTGGATCTGTCGTTCGACCTTTACACGCGCTACACCGAGGGCATGTTGACGCAGCTCCGCCAATTGCCCGCCTTCTATGGCGCGGGTGCGCCGAGCACCAACGCCGCCGACCTGAAGACCAAGGGCTGGGACCTGACCGTTGGCTATCGCGACCAGTTTACGGCCGGCGGCTCGCCCTTCAGCTGGGGCGTCCACTTCCTGCTGGCCGACAGTCGCGCATGGATCACCAAATACGACTCCAGCAGCCTGATCCCGGATGATTTCAGCGAATATTACAACCATTACGAAGGAAAGGAAATCGGCGAGATCTGGGGACTGACCACGCTCGGCTACCTGACGGCGGACGACTTTGTCGATGTGGAGAACAATGTGCTGAAGGTGGACCAGAGCAAGGTCGGATCGAACGATACGCGGTATCTGTTTTACGTTGGCGACCTGAAGTTTGAGGATATCAACGGCGACGGCGTCGTCGACTACGGCGACAATACGGTGGACAACCCCGGCGACCGCAAGATCATCGGCAACAGCAGCAGCCGTTTCCCCTATTCCATCATGCTCGACGCAGCATGGAAGGGGTTCGACCTGCAACTCTTCTTCCAGGGCATCGGGAAACGCGACTGGTATCCGAGACCGGGTCAAACCTTCTGGGGCGTATACTCCGCTCCATGGAGCTCGCCCATCCGTGAAAACTATGACCGCTGGACGGAAGAAAACCCAAGCCAGAACGCTTTCTTCCCCCGCATGAAAAGTATTATTTCGGAAGAATACGGCGGGCCGGCCGGGACGAAGGACGAAATGGCAAGCCCGCAGACCCGGTATTTGCAGGACGCTTCCTATCTGCGCCTGAAAACGCTGGACTTCGGCTACACCCTTCCGCGCAAGGTGACGGACAAATGGAACATCGGCAGCCTGCGCATATTTTTCAACGGCGAAAACCTGTTCACCATCTCCCACATCCAGGTGGGAGGCATTGACCCCGAGTTGCTCGGCAGACAGTATCCGCTGCAAAAGGTTTATTCCTTCGGACTGAACTTGAGTTTATAACAAAAATAAAACGATAAAGAGATGAAAAAGTTATTGTATATTATAGGTATATTCGGGCTACTCATACTTGTCACGTCATGCAACGATGAATTTATGGACAAGTTCCCGAAAACGAGGATCACCGAAGGCGGTTTCTTCAACACTGCCGCCGACCTGCAAACGTATATCAACGGCCTCTACGACGACGGCGATCTGATGTCGACCGGCTGGTTCAGCGATGACGAATCGGACAATGTCACCTTCAAAATTTCGATGGGCGACACGTGGCTGATGCTCTACGGACAGCTCTCGGCCGCCACCGCCACCGGATGGGGATGGGGCAGCCTGCGCAGCGTGAACTTCTTCCTTCAGAACGCAGACCGGGCCACCGGTAACGAAGCGGAGATCAACAACTGCATCGGCATTGTACGCTACATGCGCGCCTGGTTTTACATCCGGAGGGTACAGCTCTATTCCGACGTCCCCTGGACCGACAAGGCGCTGGCCAGCGACGACCCGGACGTCTACCGGGCTGCCGACCCGCGTGAATTTGTAGTGGACAGGATCATGGAAGACCTGGAATTTGCGGCGGCCAACGTCAGCGCCGAAACGGGCAACAAGACCCGCGTGCACAAATACTGCGCGCTCTCCCTGCTGTCGCGTTTCTGCCTTTACGAAGGCACTTACCGCAAGTATCATCCCGAACTGAACCTCGCCACCACGGCCGACCGTTTCCTGCAGCGTGCCATCACGGCAAGCGAGGAGATCATGAACAGCGGCCTGTTCGCCATCAGTACGGAAGGCGTGCCGGCGGAAGAACATACGGAAGGCGGCGGCTTCTACGTCTCGACGGCCTACCGCGCCCTCTTCCAGTCGCAGAACCTGAGCGGTAACCGCGAAATTATTCAGTGGAGCGACTACCTCTTCCAGCGACGCGCCAACGGCACCGGCCGCGTCAAGGGCATGGATTTCGGGCTGACCCGCGCCCTGATTGAGACCTACCTGATGCGCGACGGCACGCCGTTCACCTCCACGGCGGGATATGAAACGAAAACCTTCGCCGACATAGGCAAAAACCGCGACCCGCGGATGGCCGAGACGGTCTGTTTCCCCGGCTTCACGGCCGCCAGGGCCAGCAATTCCATGCCGATGGGCGGAGGCTACGACCAGATCAAGTTCTATCCCCGCGAGGATGCGTGGCACCAGTCCGGCGGCGGCGCCTGGGAGGCCATTCTCATCTACCGCTACGCCGAAATCCTGCTGAACTGGGCCGAGGCGAAAGCGGAACTCGGCACGCTGACGCAGGCCGACCTGGATCGCAGCATCACGCCGATCCGTGCGCGTGTCGACATGCCGCCCCTCTCGCTGGCCGAAGCCAATGCCAATCCCGACAGCTACCTTGCAGGACACTATCCCAACGTGCAGGGCGCCAACCGGGGCGTGATCCTCGAGCTGCGGCGCGAGCGGCGCGTCGAGTTTGCCTGCGAGGGACTGCGCCTGATGGACATCTATCGCTGGGCCTGCGGCGAACTGCAGGCCGTACACCAGCAGGGAATCTACATTGAAGGACTGGGCGCCTACGACGTGACCGGCGACGACATCCCCGACGTGGCGCTGCTGGCCACCGAAGATGACGAATCGCCGATCGCACACCTGCCCGACGAAGTGACGGAGAAGCTCACCAAGATAGCGGTCGACGGCAGCAAGGGATTCACGCTTGAGCACGGCAGCTACGGACACGTCCTGATCGAGGGCGACAAAAACCGTGTCCCGTGGGAAAATCCGAAGTTCTACTATCGTCCCATCCCGCAAACTCAGATCACCCTGAACCCGCAGTTGAAACAGCCCTTCGGCTGGTGACGGACGGCCCGGGCCGGATGACAACAGATGGAGGAGGCTGCCTGAAAAATACAGGCAGCCTCTTTTTTTCTCTTTTACAGGCGTCTTATACCGGGTGATAAATCCCAACATGTCCGTTAGATACTTCCCGTCGTGTCCGGAAGAGGCCCTGCCGGTAAAAAACGGCCCGTCCCGGCCAGGGACGGGTGATTATGCTGCGGGCCGTTTTCTACCAACATTCCATCCCGGCTGGGACGGGCTATATTGCGTTGCGAGCTGTTTTTTACTGACAGGGTATCTTCCGGACACTTCCCCTGTCGTGCCCGGAAGAGGAAACGGCCTCTGTCTCTGCCGGGACGGAGTAGAGGGTTGGGCGAACGTTTTCTGCCAACATACGGTCCCGACGGGACAGCCCTTTACCGAAACGGCAACCCTGTTGAGGACGCATTCACTCTCAACTCTCCATTAAGTCGGGCATGTTTGGAAAGCCGGCAAAATGAAGGGTGGAAGCAGGAAATGTGAGGAAGGATCGAAAAAATAACAGAAAATTTTGTTGGTCATAGAATAAATAATATCTTTGCCGCATTATTCATAAACGAAAACAAAAAGGGCAATTAAAATGAACTGTTTTTTCTTTGAATGTACGGATAAAAAGATACATGCTTATACGGTGATGAATGGCATGGTCTTTCGTTTAATTAAAGCAATTACATTGGTTAGTTCCCGTATTTTGTTAGAGAGAGAGAGAGAGAGAGAGAGAGAGAGAGAGAGAGAGATGATAGCCTCGCGTATAATAATATAGCTCGTACGCGCGCGAAATGTACTGAAAATAAATCTTTCACACAACAAAGCATACAATCATTTCCGAATGGAATAACGCCGGAACGTACTATTCGAAAGTCCGGAACTTCAACATGCGGAACTCAACATTCGGGGGCCTTCGGCAAAAGTGCTCCGTTCATTAACAGATATAGCCGTTCCGCGCAGGCCGCGGAAGCAAATTCGATACAGCCTTCGGGAGCGGACGCCATCCGTTTCGGGAGGTTTTCTGATTACAGGTCAATGATTATTTCACCCATTAAATGTATTACTTATGGCCGTTAGTTACGTATTATCAGAAAAGAGGAATCCCCTGATGTTTTATATTTTATTCCTGAACGAATGCATGGAACAACATTTAAACAGGCTCCAAAGGCCTGTCGCGAAAAAGGGTTATCCTTTTTACATGAAAGGGTTAACCCTTTTGCTCAAAATGGTTAACCTTTTTGCTCGAAAGGGTTAACCCTTTTTCGGCGGAGGCATAAATGATTTTTTATGAAAGGTTATGTTACTTGTAAGGTCCTGTTTTACACAGGAATCAATAAAAGAACCAGTGTAGTACAACGCACTGTAAAAATGGATACATGCAAATCCCGAATCATCCAGTGGGTGGTATTTATTCGGGGGCGTTATCTGTGTGCCGAAAATCTTTCGAAACAGCCTCGCTGTTTGCCGGACAGTGCCTGTCGCTATTGGCGGAGGTGCATTTTCAAGGTTGGTCGCATAAAAGATCACAGTTCAGACACGGTGAGCCGTGTTTGCCGGTTGCCGGCTACAGTCTGCTAACTGCCTGTGATTTACAAACGATAATTATATAACAGTAAACTTAAAAATTTGACGTATGAAAAAGAAAATGTTATTTGTGGGGCTTATGGCCCTTGCGTGTGCGGGAACGGTTTCCGCACAGAACCCGGAAGATGCTGGCTATCTCCGAATCGAACAGCCGGGTACGGTGAGGATTCTGCATGTGATGCAGGGATACTGTCTGTTTGAAAATAAGGGCGGGCTTCCGGATCAGAAGCACTATTGGGAACCCGGACGTAAAAACTACCTGGGACTTGTGAATGCGTTTGCCAATCCGGATGCGAGTACGGTGCTGTACCTGGATACGGCCTTCGTAAACCGCGGGCCGGAGAATGCAAGGCCGCAGTACATGCTGGCCGTCGGTGTTGAAAAGGTGGAGACACAGGCCGGTGTACAGGGATATGTTCGCGGACGCTACCTGATCAATGCGTCCGATTCCGCCCTTCATGACGACGGATCGGAGAATCCGGACTATGTATGGGACAGGGGATGGACACGCCTGGTCTTTACGGATGCCGTCCATGCGAACGATGCGCTGTATATTCTGAGCGGAGCAGACCTGGCGGCGGAAAATGCGTATCTGCCGGGCACGGGCCGCACGGTGGATGTGTCCAAACTGGACGGCCTGGCGGAGACGGGTAAAATTCACAAAATAGCGCTGGATGACGACCAGTACAAAATGTGTACCTTCTCGTTTCGCCTGGTGGAGACCGGCGCCTCTGAGTGTTTGATACAGTCGGAACAATTCGGCTATACAGGCTCAGTGAATGGGGTACCTGTAATTATCAGGACTTTTGACTTTGACTATATCCGCGAAGCTGGGCTTTTTTTCCTGGAGACTGTGGAGGGAGGCGAGGCGGTCGGCCATGAGACGGTCGCCGAACCGGTACGGATTCATGCCGCAAACGGCGTCCTGACGGTGCAGTCGCCCGTAGCGGAGGAGATTACGGTCTATGCGATCAGCGGCGCGCCGATGTACCGGGCGCAGAAGGCGGCAGGCGTGGCCACGTTCGGCCTGAACCGCCTGCCGCAGGGCGTGTACATTGTCCGAGGCAGCAGCGGATGGGTGAAGAAAATCGCCGTCTGAACCATGATTCGCCTGATGAAAGGATTTTCAGGATTTTTCCGTAATCAAGGAAATCCTTTCATCGGGTGAATCACATGCGAACAGAAAGAACCGTATTTAATCCTGAAAATCAGTTTTTTTCAGTATCCGTTGTCTGAAGCCGGCAGCGATGAAAGGAAAATCGGGCGGAAGCCCGGGCATTAGTCCGATTACCCTTTCCTGTGGCCTGTTTCAACCGACTGATTTTTTATAAGAAACAGGAATATGATTCAATTAACAATGTATTAAAATAGAAACATGAAGAAGAAAAATTTATTTTTAGAAAGAAGCCTGAAAGCGATGATCTTTCTGGCAGTATGGAGCGTCTGTTCGCTGAATGTGCGGGCGCAAACAGTTACTTATGAAGGTGATTTTGGTGCAGGAAATGCGCTTCACTGGAAATTTATCTACAATACGCAGACATCTGATGGGATGCTGACGATCAGCGGCACGGGAGATATACCGGATTATTCAAGCTTCTCTGAAGAGGCGCCCTGGGCCCTTTATGGCAGCGGCATTACTGCCGTAACGATCGAAAACAGCGTGACAGGCATTGGTGATCGTGCTTTTCGAAACTGTGCTCTGACGACCGGCATCACCATTCCCGACGGAGTTACACACATTGGAAATCATGCTTTTCAAGGCTGTCGTCTGACCGGCATTACTCTCCCAGAGAATCTGATAAGCATTGGAGAAGAGGCTTTTGCCAACTGTGCCTTTCTGACATCCGTCACCATTCCGGGCAGCGTGACAAACATTGGGAACCTGGCTTTTCTCGCTAACTTCGGTCTGACCGACATTACCGTGGAGACAGGGAATGCAAACTATTCCTCCGAAAACGGAGTGTTATTCAATGAGGATAAGACAGTTTTAATTGCATACCCGGCAGGAAAAACAGGTGCGTATATCATTCCCGATGGAGTGACAAATATCGGAAATAACGCTTTTTGGTACTGTTCCCTGACGTCCGTCACCATACCGGCCGGCGTGACAGACATTGGACAGGACGCTTTTGGCATGTGCAGTCTGACCTCCGTCACAAGCCTTGCCGCCACGCCTCCCACGCTCGGCTCTATCGCTTTCGAATCCGACAATTCCTGCACCCTGACAGTCCCCGCCGGTTCCGAAAGCGCATACGCCTCCAGTGCATGGGGCAGCTATTTTTCATCCATCAGCGCTCCGCTGACATGGAACTGTGGCCCCGGCGGCAGTCCGTCGGTTACAGCCACCCTTGCAGGCGGCACGCTCACCTTTGCCGGCACGGGATCAATACCGGATTATTACTCCGGTCAGGCTCCCTGGTACGGTAATAACATCACCGGCATAGTTATTCCAAGCGCCGTGACGCGAATCGGAAATTATGCTTTTCAGGGATTATCCGGTTTGACTTTCGTTACTGTACCGGAAGGCGTGACAAGCATTGGCTCCGAAGCTTTCACGGAATGTGAAAACCTGGCGTCCGTCACTCTTCCCAACAGCCTGCAAAGCATCGGACATGCCGCCTTTTCCAACTGCTACTACGCTCTTACTTCGATTACCATTCCCGATGGCGTGACAAGTCTAAGTACGACTGCTTTTCTGTTCACCCCTATATCCGAAATCAACGTGACGACGGGAAACACGACCTATTCTTCCGAAGATGGAGTACTGTTCAATAAGACCAAGACCGAGCTGGTCATATTCCCGGAGGGAAAATCCGGCGCGTATGCAATTCCCGGCAGTGTGACAAGCATTGGCAGTAGCGCTTTTTCATATAACAAACTTAGCCACCTCACTATTCCCGGCAGCGTAACAAGCATTGGCGGATATGCCTTTAACCCATGTACCAACATGGAATCCATAACATCTCTTGCCACAACGCCTCCAACACTCGGCGCGAGTGTTTTTGACTTAAGTTTCAACCCCTGCACCCTGACCGTCCCCTACGCTTCCGTAAGCGCATACACCAGCGCATGGGGCAGCTATTTCTCATCTGTCATCGGTTCACAGACATGGACCTGCGGCCCTAGCGGAAGTGCGTCGGTCACTGCCACCCTCGCAGGCGGCACGCTGACCGTCTCCGGCACGGGACCGATGGGCAGCTACCCTTATGCTAATATTCCCTGGTACAGCCATCATAACAGCATCACCGCCGCAGTTATTGAAAGCGGCGTGACAAGTATTGACAATTATGCTTTTGCTTTCTGTGACAACCTGGCGTCCGTAACCATAGCCGACGGCGTGACAAGCATTGGAGATTCCGCTTTTGTCGTCTGTGACGACCTGGCCGGCATCACCATCCCCGAAAGCGTGACAAGCATCGGACGGGGCGCTCTCTGGCAGTGCTTCAATCTGACCGGCATTACCGTGGCGCCGGGGAATACGGCCTATTCCTCCGAAGACGGCGTGCTGTTCAATGCGGGCAAGACCGTTTTGG
>JAIRXI010000178.1 GCA_031268395.1 Tannerella sp.
CTTTTTCCCGCTGATTTTGACAACCACAGGCGCAATGAGCGATATGCTGCAACATTTCCCGTGGTCAATCAGCATTGCCCTGTTTATCTCGCTTGCAGTCGCCATGCTGGTTATCCCGATTATTCAATATTTCCTGATTAAAAGAGGATTACATCACCCCGCCCAACCATCCCTAAAGGAGAGGGAGCCATTTCTCCTCCTTCGGAAGGGGGTTAGGAGGAGGTCTATTCTTGATTACGTTCAATCGGGTTACGAATGGCTGCTTGCAAAAGTTTTTGACTATCCGAAAATCACCCTTGCCGTTGCTTTGGCGAGTGTGGTAGCAGGCGGACTGATATTCCAAAACCTTCCGCAACGCATGATGCCGATTGCCGAGCGCGACCAGTTTGCCGTCGAAATCTATTTGCCGAAAGGCAGTCCGCTTGAAAAGACCGCCGCCGTATGCGACAGCGTGGAAAAAATCCTGCGAGCAGACGAGCGCGTAATGTCCGTTTCCGCTTTCGTCGGCACAAGTTCGCCGCGTTTTCATGCCGTCTATGCTCCCCAAATGCCCTCGAAATCCTACGGACAGTTTATTGTCAACACCGTTTCCAACAAGGCTACGGAAGCGATGCTCGACGAATATTCCGATACGTACGCCTGCTATTTCCCCGAAGCATACGTGCGGTTCAAGCAGCTAGATTTTCAGGCAGTCGACGCCGCCATTGACGTCCGCTTAATCGGCGACGACATAGAGAGCCTTAAACAGCAGGCGGAAAAAATCGAATCCTTTCTGCAAACCCTGGACGAATGTACGTTTGTGCGCACGAGTTTTGACATGCCGGTGCAGAGCGTGCGTATCGAACTTGACCCCGAAGAAGCGTCGCGCCTTGGAGTGAACAAAACGCTTCTTTCGTTGGGCGTTTCGTCGGGTTTGACAGGAATGAAAATAAGCGATTTGTGGGAAGGCAACTATGCTGTTCCGGTGGTCATCGAACCCGAAAAAGCCGAAAATACGGTTGCCGATTTGGAAAACGTGCAGGTTTCGGGAATGCTCGGCGCCGCCGTTCCCCTGCGGCAAATAGCCAAAGTGTCGCCCGAATGGAACGAAAGCGTCATCACGCACCGCAACGGCATCCGCACGTTAAGCGTACTTGCCGACGTTCGCCGCTTTGCGTACGACAACGAGGTTTTCGAGAAAGTCCGTCGTTTTGTCGACGCCGAAATTATTTCGCAGTTGCCTGAAAATGTAACGCTCAAATACGGCGGCGCGGTAGAACTGGAAGAAGAAGTGATGACGCCGATGATGACCGCAATGCTTATCGCGTTTGTGATTATGTTTTTCATCCTTATATTTCATTTCCGCAAAATCAAAATGGCAGTCATCATCATGTCGTCGGCAGCGTTAAGCATATTCGGCGCGGCGTTCGGCGTGTGGATTCTGGGGATTGATTTCAGTTCGTTTGCCATTTTGGGCATCATCGGATTAGTCGGCATTATTGTCCGCAACGGCATTATCATGTTCGATTATACCGAACTTCTACGGTTTACGAAAGGTATGAGCGTCCGGGATGCCGCCTTTGCAGCGGGCAAACGCCGGATGCGCCCGATATTCCTCACCTCCTCCGCCGCCTCTATGGGCGTACTGCCGATGATTATCAGCGCAAACATCATGTGGGTCGGAATGGCGGCAATTATTTTCTTCGGCACGCTGATTTCGATGGCGCTGATTGTTACCGTGATGCCGGTGGTGTATTGTATGCTGTACGGGAAGGAAGACAAGGTTTTAATTAAGAATTAAGAATAATGACGATGAAAAAGATAATAATATCCATCCTTTGCGGGATAAGTGCTTTACCCGCGTTTTCGCAGGAAATCCTGACGCTGGAAAAATGCCGCGAGCTGGCGTTGAAAAACAATATGCAAGCGAAAAACGCAGCCCTGTCGGTCGAGGCGGCGGAACGGCAGAAGAAAGAGGCGTTTACGAAATATTTCCCCTCCATAAGCGTCACAGGAACAGGCGTTGCGCTCAACAAGGCGATGATGTCCACGGAAGTCGAGACGGGACAACCCGCGCCCAACGATAAAGCGCAGGTCGATATGATGAAAAACAACCTCGTGGGCGGCATCATGGCAACGCAGCCGCTTTTCGCCGGTGGGCAGATCGTCAATGGCAACCGCCTTGCTGGTCTTGGTGCCGAAGTGAGCAAGTTGCAAAAGCAGATGACCGAAAACGAGGTTTTGCTCGCCACAGAACACTATTTCTGGCAGCTCGTCTCGCTGAAGGAGAAGATGAAAACGATTGAGAGCGCCGAAACAATGCTCGCTCGTATCCTGTCGGACGTGACGGTCGCTGTCGAAGCCGGACTGACCACCCGTAACGACCTCCTGCGCATCGAACTTGAACAGAACCGTCTCGAAAGCGGCAGACTCAAAGCCGAAAACGGCATGCAAATCCTCAAAATGGCATTTGCGCAGCATATCGGTCTGGAAACAGACACATTTGATATTGAAACGTCTGCGGGCGTGGAAAACATTGCCCTGCCCGCTGGGATGAACAATTATTCACCCATGCACCGTCCCGAATACCGGTTGCTGGACAAATCGGTTGACATCGCGCGTTTGCAACGGGATATGGAAATCGGCAAATACATGCCGACCGTTGCTGTTGGCGCGGGCTACAACTGGGTGAAAATGGATTTGGGCATGCAAGCCGAACAGTCTAAAAATATGGGACTCGTGTTTGCCACCGTTTCCGTCCCGATTACGGACTGGTGGAACGGTTCGCACGCCATCAAAAGGAAGAAGTTCGAGTTGCAACAGGCCGAAAACACGCGGCAGGAAAAGACAGACCTGTTGTCGCTCCAGATGCGGCAGGTCGGCAATGAACTGAACGAAGCATACCGGCAGGTACTGATAGCCCGGAAATCCATCGCTTCGGCAGAGGAAAACCTCCGTATGAGCGAAGACAATTTCAACGCCGGCATAATCATCCTCTCCGATCTGCTCGACGCGCAAAATCTGCTCCAGCAGAGCCGTGACCAGCATACGGAAGCGGCAACGGCGTATTTCATCAAACTGGCGGAACACAGGCAGGTGGCGGGACAGTAATAAATTTTTGTGTAATCATGAGAATTTAATAGTTTTGCGATTTTGCAATTATTGCCATAGAGTATCATCCCGCTAAAAGTATATTTGCGGAGTAACTGGAAAAACAATTACAAAACAATTAAATATAAATGAAGAAAATATATTGTTTACTGTTCGCCGGATGCTTTTCGGCCACATTTATGATGCGGGCGCAGGATAAAACGGCGGTTATAACCACAAATATGGGAACGATGAAAGTCCGCCTGTATTCCGACGTACCCAACCATAGCCGCACTTTCGTCGACCGCGCGACAAAAGGAGATTTTAACGGTACGCTCTTCACCCGCATCATCAAAGACTTTATGATACAGGGAGGAGCGCCGGATTCTAAAAACGCTCCCGCCGGAGCAAGAGTAGGATTCGGAAACCGGAATGCAGAGATAATGCCGGAATTACGCGAACATTATTTCCATAAAAAAGGCGCCTTCGTCGCTCCCAGGCAAAACGACGACATAAACCCACAGAAGAAATCGGATATGTCACAATTCTTTATAGTACAGGGTAAAGTCTACCGCCCCGGTGAATTGGATACCTTGCAACGAGCCGCCAATATGCCGGCTCGTCGAAAAGCGATGGATGAATTCTACCAACCTGTACGCGAGGAGATGGAAGCTCTGAAAACAGCCAATCCTGTGGAATACAATAAAAGAGTTGTGGAAATCAATGCTAAGGTAGACTCCGTCATCCGCGCCACGCCGGGACATTTGCTTTTCTCCGGCGAACAGATCGAGGCCTATACCACCATCGGCGGAAGCCATCACCTTGACGGGCAATATACAATCTTCGGCGAACTGACCGAAGGTTTCGATGTCTTAGACCAAATAGCCGCCCTGCCTAAAGATTCCCATGATCGTCCCAAGAAAGATGTCCGCATTATACATATAATAATAGAACAATAAAATAATCCGGAAACAATAAATAATTCCATCACATGCTGAAAAGAGATTTTATAATGGTGCAAATCGAGGAATTGGGAAAAGTGATTGCTCAGATAATTAGTCAACGCAACACCGACGCTGCACGCAATAATCCCGCATTGATACAAAGCGCATATAATTCGCTGAAAATCGACTCCGGCTCTCTGCTGCACCTGTCTCCGCAAGACATCAGGCAGTATTTGGATGGAGTAGACGGCGCAGGATTACAACGGATGGAGTTAGCTGCCAAAATAATGATGGAAGATGCTTACCTGAACCACGGGGAAAAAGAAGAGTTGCGCCTCAAATCCAAAGAATTGTTGGAATACGTTCAAGCCAACGACCGCACCTTTTCCTTAGAGCGAGCCTATTTGCTGGAAGAACTAAAACGATGAAGCAACAGCTTCGGCGCAACGCTCGCCGTCGATAGCGGCAGAGACAATACCTCCGGCATATCCCGCCCCCTCGCCGCAGGGATAAAGCCCTTCAATCGTCACGTGCCGGAAGCTATCCTTATCACGCAAAATACGAACGGGCGATGAAGTGCGAGTCTCTATTCCTATCAGTTGTGCTTCGTTAGTGAGGAAACCTCTCGACATGCTGCCAAAATGGCGGAAGCCTTCCATAAGCCGCGAGCTTATAAATTCAGGCATCCATTGGTGTAAATGTGAACTTGTCAGGCCCGGAGTATAAGAGGATGAAGGCAGAGACGAAGATGCTTTTTTCTGAATAAAATCAGACATACGTTGAGCCGGCGCCGTTTGTTTCATCCCACCGTTTAGCCATGCCTTTTCTTCCAATTGTTCTTGAAATTTCATCAATGCTAATTCTCCGTATTCTTTAAGTTCGGGGAAATCTTCGGGGCGTATCTCTACAACCATACCGGCATTGGCCCATTTAGACCCTCTGCCGGATGCTGACATGCCGTTTACTACAACCTGCCTCTCGCCGCTTGCCGCCGGAACAACAAAACCGCCGGGGCACATGCAGAAAGAATATACCCCACGTCCATTCACCTGTGTTACAAAGCTATATTCTGCTGCCGGCAAATAATCGCCTCTGCCTTCTTCCTTATGGTATTGAATCGTATCTATCAATTCCTGAGGATGTTCCAGGCGTACTCCGATAGCGATACCTTTTGCTTCAAGCGCAATATTCCGCATGTGCAGATAAGTATATACATCGCGTGCGGAATGACCCGTAGCCAGAATAAGAGGTCCCATAAATGATTCGCCGGCTTGAGTTTTAACTCCTAGAAGCTTATAATTGTCAATTATGAAAGAATTAACACGAGTTTCAAAATGGAACTCTCCACCGCAGTTTATAATCTGCATACGCATATTTTCAATCACACGCGGTAGCTTATCGGTGCCTATATGCGGATGAGCGTCGGATAGAATGGAAACGGGGGCTCCATGCCGGCAAAAGACGTTTAAGATTTTTTCTGCCGAGCCTCGCTTTTTGCTGCGCGTATATAGTTTTCCATCTGAAAAAGCTCCTGCGCCTCCTTCTCCAAAGTTATAGTTTGATTCGCAGTTCACGATGTGTTGGCGACTGATTAGGGCTATGTCTTTCTTGCGTTCATGAACATTTTTTCCCCTCTCGAGGACGACAGGACGAAGCCCCAGCTCTATCAAACGGAGGGCGGCGAATAGTCCGGCAGGTCCTGCGCCTGCCACAATGACAGGCTTGCTCTTACTCACATCCTTGTATATTACCGGACAATATGCGGGCTCGTCAGGCTCTTCGTTGATGAATACACGAAGCTTTAGATTGACATATACCGTACGTTGACGGGCGTCGATTGAACGTTTCAAGACTCTCACCGCCTTTATCTCGGTGGCATCGTAGCTTGTTTCAACGGCAGCAAGGCGCTTCAGGGATTCTTCGCTTGCAGTATGGCTTGGCAATACGCGTATTTGTATTTCTTTTATCATTATTATATCTAATGGGCAACATGCGGGGAACGCTTTGCGCCATTCATTGTTTTATTAACTGAATAACTGTTTGAATGCCTCTTCTACCTTCCTGACTTGTATTATCCGTATCTTGCATTTCGACGAATCGAAGCCTTTC
>JAIRXI010000221.1 GCA_031268395.1 Tannerella sp.
CGGATGTGATTCCTGCTACTGCCGCCCTGACAGGCGCCGCAACGGTTACGGCTGATGTTTATACGGTTGCCGAAAGCGAAAACGTTCGCCTTACGGTTTACAGCGCCGCAAAACCGAAAATCACTGTTTTCGCGCCAAACGGCGCAGGACGGCAAATCAGTCTGTCGAAAGCGGGGGACGGAATGTATCAGGCTGTTTTCGCGCCGCGTTCGGGCAAAGGTGTTTATCGCCTGACGGCCGTTAGCGGCGGAAAAACCTCCGAAGCCTGTATCAGCGTGCGCTATCCATGGTCGGATTATATCACAAGTACAAGGCGAACAGCATTGAAATATCGTCAAAAAGCATCTTCGCACGAGGAAAGCTGGTTGGGTTTTATTCCGGCGGCAATTTCGGAAGAGTATTTTCCTGATAACGAATTGGACGGTAAGGTCGATGATATGTATCGGGAAGTGTTTCCGTTAATGTATGACACGGTTACGCATCTGCCGACGTCATGGTACGACCGTATTCAGAATCATGCAATCGCCGCTTCGCTTTATGTTCAGCGTTATAAAGCGAAAAAAGACGAAAACGAACTGCGCGCGGCGGTGCAGTTAGTCGATTTTCTGATGACAAAACAAAGCGCTGACGGCGCATACCGCAACGGAAAAACGCATTATACAAGCGTTCACTACATAGCAAAATCAATCATGGAAGTGATGGCTGAAGAAAAGAAACTTGCCGCCACTTCCGCCGAGTGGGACGCCAATTACCGCCGTCATTATTATTCGGTTGCCAGGGCGATGGACGAGTTGGCTGAAAATCGCGACAATATTCAGACGGAGGGCGAACTGACTTTTGAAGACGGAATGATTTCGTGCAGTTACGCCCAACTTTCGATGTTTGCACTTATGCAGCCAAAAGGCTCTACGGAACGCAATAAATATGTGGAAGCGGCTGAATATCTGTATAACAGTCATCGCTGTCTGTCGCAACATCTTATCCCCGATTCGCGCGTACATGGTGCATCCATCCGTTTCTGGGAGTTTCAATACGATATCCTGACCTCTCCGAACTTCATCAATTCGCCGCACGGATGGTCGGCATGGCGTATCTACGGGGCTAAATATCTGTATGAAGCGACCGGCAATGAAGCATACCTGCTTGATATAATAAGCGCACTCGGAGCCTGCGCACAGCTTCTTGACCCTTCGACCGACTGTCTGAACTGGGCTTTTGTCGGCGACCCTTACGTCAAAGTGAAGTATTTTGTCGAAGATGAGAATAACCCCGGCAAAGGCGTTCGCCGCGATTCCATCATCGGACGCCAATACCTGCCGATGATAAGCGACTGGTATCGTGCGCCGGCAAATAAATGGGTAACAGGATACTGGGGTTACGACGGAGGCTGTTGTGACAACGACGTTTACGAAATCTTCAAGTGTATGGGCGAAATCGCGCTCACATCGGCCTATTTCCACCTTCGCCCGGACGGAACCTATATCGCATGGAACTGTTCCGCACGTCTGTCGGAAGGAAAGTGGCATGTCAGCCCGTCGGAACCGTGTGTTATAACCGTATATTCAAATGCCGATATCCAAACGGACAGGAATATTTTCGTAACTCAAATTTAACAGATTAGAAAAAAGGAAATGAACAGTAGAGAAAGAGTATTGGCCCGGATCAACAACCGGCCGGCGGACAGAATCCCAAACCTGAACATACTGATGTTTCTGGCCGCCAAAGAAATTGGCGTTTCCTATGCGGAATACTGCAGGGATTACCGGAAGTTGGCGCACGGGAATATCGTAAGCATGCAGAAGTACGGAATTGATGCGGTGTCTACCATTTCCGACCCGATGCGCGAAGGCGCCGACATGGGTATGGAACTGGAATATCCGGACGATGGCGTGCCGCGCCGTGCAAAAGATTATTTGATAAAGGAAAAAAGCGATTTGCTGAAAGTGAAACCGGTAGCGGTGGAAAAGGGAAGGCGGATGACTGACCGGGTATTGGGAACCGAACTGCTCAAAAGGGAAGTCGGCCATGACTATCCGGTTATCGGCTGGGTGGAAGGCGCGTTTGCCCAGGCTGCCGACATTCGCGGAGTGAGTGAATTTTTGATGGATATGTACGACGATCCGGAGTTTGCTGCGGATTTGCTCGAAGTGTGTCTGGAACAGGAAATTCTCTTTGCCCGGGCACAGATTCAGGCTGGCGCCGACATCATCGGAGTGGGCGACGCCGTTGCTTCGGTAGCCGGCCCCCATGCCTACCGGGAACTGGCGCTCCCGTACGAAATCAGATTGCTGACGGCCATCAGGGAGGCCGGCGCACTGACCAAGCTGCATATCTGTGGCAATACGGCGCCTTTTCTGGAACTGTTACCGGCGTCTCTGTGCGACATCATCGACGTCGACTGGATGGTACCTCTGGAAAAGGCCGGCGAGCTGTATGGCGACACCGTCTGCGTGAACGGAAATTACGATCCGGTCGCCGTCCTATTGCAGGGAAATACGGAGGAAATCAGGGAAACTGTCAGGCAGTGCATACGGGCGGGAGGTATCAAATACACCTGTTCGGCCGGATGCGAAGTCCCCAGAGACACGCCACCTGAAAACCTGATGGCTGTCTATGAAGTTTTGCAGGAAATGGCATCGGGTTCAATGTAACGATTAAGTATCATTTTGTAGCCGCTTTTCTATCGGCAAAATAATATGATATATGAACAATAAAATATTATTATAAACAAATAAAATCAACGACAAACGCAATGAAAACATTTACAAACAGACGTGATTTAATCAAACTTTTGGATTTTTCATTATCTTCACAAAATAATTCACACAAAATGAACAGAAGAAAATTTATAGAAACAACGTTTGCAGGCTCTATGGCAACCCTGTCCATAGCAAACGGACTGTCGGCTGCGCCCTTTGCTGTCGACAGAAATAAACTCATGCCTGTTTCGCAACTGAAAAAACGTGTTGCTATTGCAATGTGGGATTTCAGTTGGATTTTGCGTCACCATCGCTATGGCGAATTTGAAAACTGGGACAAGGCGCTGGACGAATTGGCTGAACGCGGCTATAACGCTATCCGAATGGACTGTATGCCTCAATTTGTGGCGTCCGATAAAAACGGAAGCATAACGGAAGAATTTCGCAGTATAAAAGACGGCTGGCTTCCGGCACTTTGGGGAAACGACTTTACGATGAGTTTCCGCCCGCGCGAAGCGTTGCTTGAATTTCTGCCCAAATGCAGGGAACGCGGTATCCGCACAGGTTTGGCGTCGTGGTTTCTGAATCATAACGCCGGTCGCACCGATATTTTTACGGAAGAAGGCGGACTTTTCCGCGCCTGGGACGAAACACTTACATTCCTTGACCGAAACGGACTGCTGGATGACAATATCCTGTATGCCGATATATTGAACGAATATCCCTGCGTAAATGGTTATGAATGGCTTAAAACGGAACTGAATAAACGTTCCGATGTCAAAAAGTTCAGAGAAAACAATCCCGAAGCTCATCTTCCCGATCCCGATCCCGACGCCGGAAAACTGCCCGATAATTATTTGGCAATCGAATTTCAAAAACAGTTTGTCAATGATTTGTTGTCGCGTCTGAAAGCCAAATATCCCGCCATTGATTTTTTTGTTTCGTTCAATCCTTGTATAGGCTCTTTTGATAACATGGACCTGACCCGTTTCGGCGCCATAGACCGCCACATCTGGTTTCAATGTCGGGAGGACGGTTTCACGGGGATGCGTGAAGTGGAAAGTCGCATGCAGGGCAAAGAGATGGACTTTCGCGTCCACATGAAAAACATCCGTGTCTACTTTGAAGAAAACAAACCGGCATTGACTGCATGGATGAAAGATCAGATAGACGAAATCGCCCTGGCGGCAGCCAAACACAATCTTGTTTGCGGAAACACCGAAGGATGGGGTCCCATATTATGGCTCGACCATCCCGAACTGAGCTGGGACTGGGTAAAGGAATCCGGCGATATCTGCGTTGACCTTGCCTGTAGCCATCCCGAATACAAATTTATATGCACTTCCAATTTCACTCATCCTCATTTCAAAGGGATTTGGGAAGACATGAAATGGCACAGGAAAATAACGGGAAAGATAAAAGCGTGAAAAACAGCCAAAAATCTTGCGAATACGAATTTACAGTAGAATCATGACGGACTGCTGGAAACCGTACGGAAGAAATCGCAGCAATACGGAATCCCGTTCTGAAACGTGATTCTCAGTACATGCACTACCACTATGCCGAACCTTCGCCAGCGACGCTGGCATACAGCGGAAAAGGCATCGGATACTACACACACTGCGCTCGCGAAGCCGGAAACTACCGCCTTGCACCCGTCGACCAGTTTGGCTACCGGACAAAAACATGGGAAATGATGCGAAACCTCAACCTGCAGATACACGCCCTGGCATGGAACTGTTCCGCACGTCTATCGGAAGGAAAGTGGCATGTCAGCCCGTCGGAACCGTGTGTCATAACCGTATATTCAAATGCCGATATCCAAACGGACAAGCCTGTTTTCGTAAAAAGAATATAGGATACTCTACGCAGGAGGAGGTGAAAACAGATATGATCTCTTACCTGAATGAGATTGCCCGGGACAGTCAGATTACTTTAACCTCGCGTTTGTTGTCGACGGCAGTATATTTTAAAGGACATTGACATTCCGTTTCAAATAGGAATGAAAAGAAAATGTAAAAAGCAAATAACCGGTAGAACCGAAAACTTTTATGTACATTTGCAGAACAAACAATTAAAAATTTTCGTAAGATGAGATACTTTAATATAGCAGGGCCATGTAACAGTGCAGAGCATTACATGATAGAGCCGTCCAACCGTTTGCACGGTGTGGAGCAATTGATAGATCAAAAACAGTATTTTGTGATTTACGCGGCGCGTCAGAGCGGTAAAACTACCTATCTGAAAGATTTGACGCGGCGACTTAATGCCGGCGGAAAATATTACGCACTGTACTGTTCTCTGGAAGGCGTACAAAGCATCACCGATCCGGAACGGGGAATAACGGAAATTGTCAAAAAAATCAAAAGTTTGCTCAGATTTTCGAATATTCCTAATAAGACAGAATTTGCCGAAGATGCGGATTACGATAATTTCTCCAACGTTTTGAATACGGAACTTACACTGTTCTGCATGTTGCTTGATAAACCGCTGGTTATTTTTTTCGACGAGGCGGACTGTTTAAGTGAAGGCACATTGATTTCTTTTTTGCGACAGTTACGCGACGGTTACAATAGTCGTCCCGATCAGGCTTTTGTTCATTCCGTTATTTTGGTCGGCATGCGTAATATCCGCGACTACAAGGCCCGGATTCGTCCCGACAGCGAATCGTTGGGCAGCACAAGTCCGTTCAATATCATCACAGAAGCTTTTACACTAAAAAATTTCACCGAAGAAGAAATTGCGCAACTTTACCGGCAACATACCGACGAAACGGGACAGATATTCGAAGACGCCGCCGTCGAACTTGTTTGGGAACAAACGCGGGGACAGCCCTGGCTGGTTAACGCCGTAGCCCGCGAAGCGATTGTGAAACTGTTGCAGTCGGATTACACCGAACCCGTTACGGCGGAACTTGTGAGCGAAGCCATCCAGAACATCATTCTTAACCGTCCTACGCATATCGACAGTCTGCTTGAGCGATTGAAGGAGGAACGGGTGCGGCGGATTATAGAACCTATGATTCTGGGCGAAGAATCTTACAGTAAGGAATCGGAAGATTTTTTGTACGTAAAAGATTTGGGATTAATCCGTGTTGTCGATTCGTTGGTAGTACCCGCCAATCCGATATATGCCGAAGTGATCGTCCGCAAGCTGTCCTCCGATGCACAGGAATCATTGAACAACCCGAAGTATCCGTACAAGATGCCCCGCTACCTGAAAGACGGGCGTATGGATGTCGATTACTTGATGCGCGATTTCCAGCAGTTCTGGCATGCCAACGGCGAAATCTGGACGGAAAGGACGGACTATCGCGAAGCCGCGCCCCATCTCGTGATGATGGCATTCCTTCAGCGCGTCGTCAACGGCGGCGGACGGATTATCCGCGAAATGTCGTCGGGAACGGGACGTCTCGACCTGTGCCTGATATACGGGGAACAAAAGTATCCGATAGAATTGAAAATCCGCTACGGAGATAAATATTTGAAAGAAGGTCTCGAGCAGACCGCCCGTTATATGGACCTGCACTGCTGCAACGAAGGCTGGATGGTAGTCTTCGACCGCCGCTCGACCGTCGTGTGGGAGGATAAACTCTATATGAAAAAGGAAACGATAGACGGGAAAACAATCACTATCGTAGGAGTGTAAGAATGTACTTCCTGCAGCGCCGTCTTAGGTCATCTGTCGCAATCGACATTCCGGCTGGCGGCTCCTCGGATATCCGAAGGATTTCAAATTCCGGCATGCAATATAAGCCATTGGTTAGCTCGTTTTAAAGCATAAGGCGGACTGTGTACATCTTCAGTTTCCATGTCCTGCCCCTACCT
>JAIRXI010000368.1 GCA_031268395.1 Tannerella sp.
CGATGCCGTCGGGGAGGCGGAACGGCCTGCCGTGCGAGGGATCACTGTTGCGATTCGCGGCGTGGCGGCCGGCTTTGTTCCGAAGAAAACCTGTACACGCAAACCGTCCCCGTCCGGAGGCGGAGGAACTCGCCGGCGCGACAGGGGCGTCGGCGCCGAAAAGCGAAGGTTGCTTGATAAAGTTTCTCTGTATAGACATCTTTTATTTAATTCAAATCGCCGCAAAGGTAACAGAAAAAGCAAATCCCTGCACTAATCCCGCAAATATTATTTCTTAAATAAAACTAAACGCCAGAAAATAAGGAGAGCATCAATGGAGAGTTGAGCGTTGACAGTTTAATTCAACATGTTCATTGGACATTCTCCCTGTCGTGTCCGACGGTGAAAATTAGTTTGTCTGAATGTTTTAAATGCTTATCCATTGCTTCGGCGCTTGCCGAAAGGGGTTCGCACCCCTGCGAGACGGTTTCGGCACGTGCCGAAAGGGGTTTGCACCCTTGCAAGACGGTTTCGGCAAGCGCCGAAAGAGGTTCGCACCCCTGCAAAACGGTTTCGGCAAGCGCCGAAAGAGGTTTGCACCCCTGCGAAACGGTTTCGGCAAGCGCCGAAAGCGACGCTACCTGCAAATTGCAAATGTCTGTATGTTTACACGGCATTCCACGCAAATTCCAATTGTTTCGTTTGTTGCTTCTCTTTTAAGCCATGATTGTGCTGTGCAAATTCGTTTGTATCGAAATTGCAGACAAGCGCTTCGACTACCTCGCGACGATTCTCAATATTTCCGCCATTATGATAAAAATGATCTCTGGTGAGGATGTTAAATGTATTCCAGTATTTTTTTATCATTTCATTTTCGCGCCAGTCATTGTGATGCCAGGTGGAGAGAATGAATTTTGCTTTCGTGTTGCAGAGTAAATTAAATAATTGTTCCTCATCCTTTTCAGTCCATCCGTTATAGTAATCCACATGGCGGCCATAATAGGGCGGATCACAGTAGATTATATCATCTTCGGTTGCCATCGGAATGATTTCCGTGAATGATTTATTGTGAAAAATCCAGTCGGGTTCAGCTTGGATGACTTGCGATACGCTATCTATTTGGTTGATTATTTTTGTAATGTATGCCTGTGCAAAACGGTCGGGTTTCTTACAGAACGGGATATTCCAGTTTCCCTTGCTTCCGAAGCGCATCATGCCGTTAAATCCCGCGCGGGAAAGGAAGATAAAATCAAATGGAGAGTATTCTCCGCTATTGAAACGGGAACGCACGGCCAAATAATGGTCGTAACCGTCGTTTCCTGCTTTTCTCAATTTTTCTCCTTCTTCCTGAAGGTAGCGTTTCATTAGCGAAGAGGTTATTTTGTGTATCTGAACCGATTGATAGAAATTGATAATGTGCGGATTGGTATCATTGAGAATGGCTCTTTTGTATCCTGCGTTAAAAGCGACTACGCCTGTTCCCAAAAACGGTTCTATCCACCGTCCGTTTACTTTCGGGGCAACATCTTGAATCCAGGGCACAAGTTTGGTTTTGATACCCTGACTTTTGACGGGAGGAACAATTACTTTCATGTTACTATTTTTTTACGATTTTATTCAATAAGTCCGTGCGTCCTTTAAATTCCAGGAAGTCTCTTAAATTGGTAATTTTGATGGTTTTCCCGTTCTTCAGCATGGTTGCCGAACCGAAATTCATCCAGAACCCCATTTTAGCTCACCGGATCTTCCGGAAATGGAAGCAGTTCCTCAGTTTGGCAAAATCTTCTCCTGAAGGGAGCAACTCACGCAGGGAGGTGTGCGTCTGGCGGACAAAGACGGTCAGCGAAAACAGCAGCATGGTCGAAAAAGCGATACTGGTCGACACCGCCGAACCGGGTATGCCATATACCGGTATCAGCAAACTGCCGGAAATCAGCAGCGTCAGCAGCCCCGTACACGAACAGGCTGCACTGTATTTCACCTTCCCCGTCCCGATAAAATAATGGCTCAGGATGTTGTTGGCGCCAAACATCACGATCCCGACCGACAGTCCCCCGATCACTTTCCGGATGCCCCGAAACTCGGCCGTGAACAGGTAGTCGGTATATATGCGTTCGGGAATGAGCAGGATCAGGATGGTGACCGGTATGAGGGCGCAATAAGTCCATTTGAAAAAGCGAAGCGTCTGTTGCCGCTGCATTTCCGGGTCGGACGTCCTGGCTACCTGACTGTAGGAGATGGCGCTTATGCTCCGGTTGATGTGCCAGACGCTTTCGGAAATGCGCGTGCCGGCGTCGAGCAACCCTACCTGCCCGTAACCGCTCAGGCGCTGTAGCAGGAAATAGTTCAGGCGCGCCGTCAGTCCTTCCATCAGGTTGTCCACACTGCTCCACAGGCCGTAGGAAAACATTTTTCCCACCAGGCGGAAGAATGGCGGATGGCAGACAGGCTGCGGTTTCTTCCCGCGCCGGATGCATGACGGGCATAAAAGCAGCAGGCTCGCAAGCCAGGCAAGGGCATTCGAGAGGTACATCCCCCACAGGTAGCCTTCTACATCCTGCTTTCCGGCAATGTAGTATATGTACAGCAAGATAAGGAACAGGGAGCTTCCCTGAATCACAAGCGTCGTATTGAATGCTCCGATGCGGCCTTTTCCCAGCAGGATGCGCGAATGAATCCCCACGAGCGAGAGCAGCGTTGCCAGTCCACAGACTTCTGCGCCGAAGCCTGCCGGCAGCAGGCCCGTCAGCGCCATGACGCCGCAGGCGGCCACCGACCCGGCAAAGGCCCATACATACGCCGGCCAGACGACATGACGCAACGGATAGCGGTTCATGTGATACACGATTGTGTTTCCGCAAAACACGCCGTTGAAAAGGAAAACGATGTTGGCCGACGCATATATCACGCCGGCCTGCCCCATGCCGTGAAGACCCAGCGTTTTCCCGTTGATGAAGATCAGCGCCAGGTTCAGCGCCGCCGTCGCGTATCGGGCAGCGATCGTTCCCAGTACTTTTTTCAGCATCTGCTTTTGCCCTCCGCGATGCCGTATCCGCGCACCGCCCTTCCTGTCTTTCCGGTCATTCGCGCCCTCCCGTTTCCCCGTCCGGCCATGCGCAGAGCGTATCCTCTTCGCTGTAGTCCTGATAGAGGAAGTCGCTGTAGGGGAAGCGCCGGACGTGAATCTCCCGCGCCCGTTCATAGAGGAGCGATTTCAGCGCATCAATGTTCACGGATTCCTTTGCCGAGATGAAGATGCATTTGTCAGGCAGTTTTGCCATCCAGGTTTCCTCCAGTTCGTTCAGCGGGATATTCTCCCGCACGCGCGGCGTCAGGTCGTCTTCCTCTCTGGGAAGGAAGGTGAAGGCGTCAGTCTTGTTGAATACAATGAGGAGAGGCTTTTCCCCGCAGTCGATCTCGGCCAGCGTCCTGCTGACCACTTCGATCTGTTCTTCGAACGAAGGATGCGAGATGTCGACGACGTGCAGCAGCAGGTCGGCTTCGCGCACTTCGTCCAGCGTCGACTTGAAGGATTCGATCAGTTCGGTCGGCAGTTTACGGATGAATCCGACCGTGTCGGAGAGCAGAAAAGGCAGGTTTCCGACGATCACTTTGCGTACCGTCGTATCCAGCGTGGCAAACAGTTTGTTTTCGGCAAAGACGGCGCTCTTGCTCAGCCGCGTCATCAGCGTCGACTTCCCCGCGTTTGTGTACCCGACCAGCGCGACGCGTACCAGCCGGCCGCGGTTTCTGCGCTGGGCGGATTTCTGGCGGTCGATCTCGACCAGTTCGCGTTTCAGTCGGGCGATCCGGTCCAGGATGATGCGCCGGTCGGTTTCCAGCTGTGTCTCGCCCGGCCCGCGCATGTGAATGCCGCCTCGCTGCCGTTCGAGGTGCGTCCAGAGCCGCGTCAGCCGGGGCAGCATATACCGGTACTGCGCCAGTTCGACCTGTGTCCGGGCGTGCGCCGTCTGTGCGCGGCGGGCAAAGATGTCGAGAATCAGGTGGGTGCGGTCCAGAATCCGTATCTTCAGCACTTTCTCGATGTTGCGCAGTTGTTTGGCCGACAGTTCGTCGTCGAAAATTGCGATGCCGATGTCGTTTTCGGCCACGTATTCGCCGATCTGCTGCAGTTTGCCCGTCCCGACGAAGGTGACGGCGTGGGGCATCTCCAGCCGCTGGACAAACTGCCTGACCGGCTCAATACCGGCCGTCTCGGCCAGAAATGCCAGTTCGGTCAGATATTCAACGACCTGCCTCTCGCTTTGATCGGGCGTGACCAGCCCTACCAGTACGGCCTTCTCCGTACGCTCTTCCGTAATAATAAATTCTTTCAATGCATTGCGTATTTTCGCTGCAAAAATAAACAATTTTCGGCGACCGGACGCTTTCCGGACGCTTTTCCGGTTCCCGCAGAAAACGGTTATTCGGGAACGTGACTTGAAAACAGTTTTTCGTGACAAATATAACGGTTGTACTTCGAGTACGTTTACAGGCAGGATGGGCGTGTCCCTGATTTTTATTTTACACACTTGGAAATCTCGGAATTTTCATGTACGTTTGCAGCGGTAACTTTACCATATTATATTATTCTAATGAAATCATTATGTCACAAACTATCAAATGCGTAGGCGTACTGACGTCCGGAGGCGACGCGCCGGGAATGAATGCGGCGATCCGCGCTGTCACCCGGTCGGCCATATATAACGGCATGGTTGTAAAAGGCATTTACCGTGGCTACAGGGGACTGATCACAAATGAAATAGAGACGTTCCGGACGCAGAACGTCAGCAATATCGTCCAGCGCGGCGGGACGATTCTCAAAACCGCCCGCTGCGAAGAGTTCCGGACGCCGGAAGGCCGCAGTCAGGCATACAATACGCTCTGCCGGGAACAGATCGACGCGCTGGTGGTGATCGGCGGCGACGGCAGCCTGACGGGGGCGCGCCTGCTGGCGCAGGAGCATAACTATCCGATTGTCGGCCTGCCCGGAACGATCGACAACGACCTCTACGGGACAGACATTACCATCGGCTACGACACGGCGCTGAACACCGTGATGGAATGTGTGGACAAGATACGCGACACGGCTTCGTCGCACGAACGGCTGTTCTTTATCGAAGTGATGGGACGCGACGCCGGTTTCCTGGCCCTGAACGGGGCCATTGCGTCGGGCGCGGAGGCGGCCATCATCCCCGAAATATCAATGGAGAAAGACCAGCTGGCCGAAATGATTGAAACCGGTTTCCGAAAGTCGAAAAACAGCAGTATCGTACTGGTGGCCGAAAGCGAAGTGACAGGCGGAGCTATTGGCGTGGCGGAACGGGTGAAAAACGAATACCCGCAGTTTGAAGTCCGCGTCTCCATTCTGGGTCACCTGCAACGGGGCGGCTCACCCTCGGCTCAGGACCGTATCCTGGCTACGCGTATGGGGGTGGCGGCAATCGACGCCCTGCTGGACGACCAGCGAAACGTGATGATCGGTATCCAGAACGGGGAAATCGTACATGTCCCGTTTGCCAAAGCCATCAAGAACGACAAGCCAATCAACCGGGATTTGCTGAATACGCTCCGGATTGTCTCCACATAAGGAAAGAGCGGTTTCCCTTCTAAGGGAAGGGAGGCTTCCCTTCTAAGGGAAGAGTGCTTTCCCTTATGACGGGAGTTATTCCCCTCTTTTCAGGAAAAGGTCGATCAACTGTCTGGCGGCGACGAAAGAACTGAGTTCGCTGTTCAGCACTCGCTGCTCCATCCGGGGCAGCAGGCGCTCAATATCGGGATGGTGATAGAAGGCGTTGTGCAGCATGTCCCGGATGCTTTCATACATCCAGTAGCGGGACTGTTCATTCCGCCGGAGTTCAAAATATCCGCTGGCTTTCGTAAAGGCGATGCTGGCGTCGATCATGTCCCAGATTTCTTTTATGCCCGTCTGATAATAGCCTGAATAGGTAAGCACCTGCGGCGTCCAGCCGGATGCCGCGGGAGGGAAGAGGTGCAGCGCGTTCCGGAAATGCGATGCAGCCAGTCTGGCACGGTCGATGTTGTCGCCGTCGGCCTTGTTGATGACTATGCCGTCGGCCATCTCCATGATGCCGCGCTTGATGCCCTGCAATTCATCTCCCGTGCCGGCCAGCTGAATCAGCAGGAAGAAGTCGACCATCGAATGGACGGCCGTCTCGCTTTGTCCGACGCCGACCGTTTCCACAAAAATGGTATCGAAACCGGCCGCTTCACACAGGATAATGGTTTCACGCGTCTTGCGGGCCACTCCGCCCAGCGAACCGGCCGTCGGGGAGGGGCGTATAAACGCATTTTTTTCGCGCGAGAGGACTTCCATGCGCGTCTTGTCGCCCAGGATACTGCCCCGGGAACGTTCGCTGCTGGGGTCGATGGCGAGTACGGCCAGTTTGTGGCCTTTCTGGAGCATGTGCATCCCGAAGGCGTCGATGGACGTACTTTTTCCGGCTCCCGGCACGCCTGTAATCCCGATCCGTACGGAATGGCCGCTCCGCGGGAGGCATTGCTCGATGATTTCCTGCGCTTGCCGGTGATGTTCGTCTTTGACGCTTTCGATCAGCGTGACGGCCTGGCTGAGGATGGCTATGTCGCCGCGAAAGATGCCTTCCGTAAACTCGGAGGTGGTATGCCGTTCGGGGCGATGGAGCTTTTTGAAATAGGGGTTGACGGTCGGAACGTCCGCCACTCCCCCATTTACTTTCAGCCCCCTGTACTGTGCCTCGTTTTCGGGATGTTCCATCATCTGTATCCTTCGGCGGCGACTCTGATGTTGCGTACCGGTCCGCGGGGATCGTTGCATACGAGATACACTTCCGCCGCCAGCCGGCCTTCCACTGTTTTCGGAGACAGGATCACATTCATGGCAATGGACTCTCCAGCCCGCAGCGTCTTCTTGGCTATGGCGACGCGAACACGTTCGTCGTCGCTGCCGACGCTGTGAAACGTCAGGTCCGATTTGCCTTCGTTTGTGATGATGATCTGCCGGGACACGGTTTTCTTTCTCCGGCTGAAGAATCCGCCTTTCTCCAACTGGCCGAAATCCGTCACGGTATTCGAAAGCCGGATCGTCGGGGCGTTCGCCTTTTCTTCTGCCGTCAGCGTCGAAAAATCGTCGACAAAGTTCATGGACAGCGGGACGGACTGTCTGACCGTGGCGCCTGACGCGCTCACGCCCTTCCACGTGACGTGGCCCAGCATGTGTCCCCGCTTGTCCGGCGGCAGTTTGGACGCTTCAAGCGTAATCCTGAACCGTTCCGTTTTTCCGCTTTTCAGCAGCTCCGGTGTTTCCAGCCGGATATATTCCGGAACGTCGTCGAACGAAAGCGTTACGTCTTCGTTTGAGAAATTCCGTATCCATATCTCCTGCCTGATCTCTGCTCCGGGACGGACCGTGTAGAACAAAAATGCCTTCCGTTCCATCTGGACAGTTCCGATCGTGTCGTGAAAGGCATGTTGCAAATTGGCGCGCCTGGGTACGACGTCTCCCTGGATCGTCAACCGCAGGCGCGGCTTTTTGTCATTGGTGAAAACGGTTACGTTCTTCCGGAACGGGCCGGGCCGGTTCGTCGGGTCGAACGTGATTTCCACAACGCCTGTTTTCCCCGGCGCGATCGGTTCTCTTGTCCATTGCGGTTCCGTGCAGCCGCAGGAAGACTGGACGTGCGTGATGAGTAACGGCGCGTCTCCCGTATTCCGGACCTGGAACACATGGGAGGCGAAACCGGCTTCCTCTTCGATCAGCCCGAAATCGTGCGTGCTCTCCGGCAGCGTAGCCACAGGTGCTCCTTCCGTTTCCGTCTTCCCGTCCTGAGAACAGACCGGCTGACCCGGAAGAAACCATCCGAAAAGGACAAGGGCCACTACCTGTGCTGTCTTCCTCATTCTGCCCCCGGTCTATGATTGTCTGGGGATCACGTTGCCCTTGATCGTCAGCGTATAGCTGCCGGTACTCCCGTTGCTGTATATGCTGACCGGTTTGGTGAACCGGTTCGGCCGTCCTTTGGGATCGTAGGTCACTTTCACCTCGCCGGTTTTGCCCGGAGCGATCGGTTCTTTTGTCCATTCGGGAGTCGTACAGCCGCACGAGGCTACTACTCTTGAAATGACCAGCGGCAATTCGCCGTCGTTGAGAACGGTAAAAATGTGAGATACCGGACCGTCCGCTTCGTTGATATCTCCAAAGTCATACGTTGTGCTGTCTGCCACCGTAATAGAGGCTTCCTTCTGTTGAGCATAGACCATTCCGGAAGTCAGTAAAACAGTCATCATTACAAATAAAATACGTTTCATATCACTTTTTTTTTAGTTAAAACCGAGGCAAAGTTAGTGCTAATTCTTTATTGTTGTATCCGAATGTCCATTATTTTTTCTTCCATACATCAAAAAAGTTTGTGCGTATGGATTTCTGTCGTCCGGCGGGAAATCCTGACGGCCGGTCTCTGTCCAGCCTTCGCCGGTGAATGGCGGGAAAAAAACGTCTGCATCCGCAAACGTATGGTGTACCCTGGTCAGGTAGATTTTCCCGGCCACCGCCATCGCCTGCCGGTACACGCTGGCTCCGCCGATGACAAACACTTCTTCCTCCTGTGCGCAGGCTGCCAGCGCCTCCTGCAGCGAATGATGGAGGTCGCAGTGTTCGTAGTGCCTGTCGGAAGCGGCGCTGAGGACAATATTTTTCCGGTGGGGCAGGGCGCCGCCGGGCAGGGATTCAAACGTTTTCCGTCCCATAATCACCGTATGGCCGGTTGTGATTTCCCTGAAACGTTTCAAGTCGCGGGGCAGGCGCCACAGCAACTGCCCGTCTTTACCGATGGCGCCCTGCTCGTCCGTTGCCACAATAATGGAAATGATGCTCATAACAAACTTTTGAACGGTTGAATTTTTAAACCGATACTTCGCCCCTGATGTGCGGATAAGGGTTGTAGTTGACCAGTTCGAAATCTTCGTAGCGGAAGTCGAAGATACTGTTCACGCCGGGACGGATTTTCATCTGCGGGAGCGGACGCGGTGTCCGCGTCAACTGCAACTGTACCTGTTCGAGGTGGTTGCTGTAGATATGCGCATCGCCCAGGGTATGGATAAAATCGCCCGCTTCCAGTCCGGTTACCTGTGCCGTCATTTGCAGCAGCAGCGCATACGATGCGATATTGAACGGCACGCCCAGAAAGATATCGGCGCTCCGCTGGTAGAGTTGCAGACTCAGCCGTCCACCGGCCACGCAGAACTGGAAAAGGACATGGCAGGGGGGGAGGTTCATGTTGGCAAGATCGCCCACGTTCCAGGCGCTGACGATGATGCGCCGCGAATCGGGATGATGCCGGATGGCATGAATGGCGTCGCCGATCTGATCGATGGAGCCGCCGTTATAGTCCGGCCACGAGCGCCACTGGTAGCCGTAGATATGTCCCAGATCGCCGTGTCCGTCCGCCCATTCGTTCCAGATGCGCACGCCGTGTTCCTGCAGGTAGCGCACGTTCGTGTCGCCCTGCAAAAACCACAGCAGTTCGTGGATGATCGACTTCAGATGCAGTTTTTTGGTCGTAAGCAGCGGGAACCCTTCGCGCAGATCGAACCGCATCTGATACCCGAAAAGGCTCCGTGTCCCCGTGCCCGTCCGGTCCTGTTTTTCAACTCCCTGCCGGAGCACGTCTTCAAGCAAGTTTATATACTGTCTCATAACACGTGCAAAAGTACGCAATAAAATGATCAGGGCAAAACAGGGGTGCATCTGTTGAATATTCCATACTTTTGCCGTATGGATCAGGAAAAGAAAGAGACCCGTAATGCCGTCATACCTGCGCTGCTGCTGACATCGCTGCCCTGGCTTGTGTATGCGGTGAGCGGACTGCCCGCGCTACACCTGCAGGACTGCGGACTGCATCCGCGGGAGGTGGAGAGGCTGGGCGGCATATTGATGCTGCCTTTCCTGCATGAAGGCGTCGACCACCTGATTTCCAATACGCCCTCCCTGTTTCTGCTGATTTTCGGCCTGTTTCTTTTCTACCGGAAAACGGCCTGGACGATCCTGCTTTCGCTTTATCTTGTAAGCGGACTGCTGACCTGGTTCATGGGGCGGCCGGGTTCGGTGCATATCGGCGCCAGTGGACTGGCCTATGCGCTGGCGGCCTTTCATTTCACCGGCGGCATCCTGAAAAAAGTCCCCCGGCAGATGGCGTTTGCCCTGCTGGTGGCGTTTCTGTACGGCGGCTTTGTCTGGGCGTTTTTCCCGACACTCTACCGGGACACCGGCATTTCGTGGGAAGGGCATCTGTCCGGCCTGATGACCGGCATCCTGTTTGCGTTTTATTTCCGTCGAACAGGCCCCGCACCGCCGGTCTATCCCGCCCTGGAGGAAGAGGATGAGGCGGAAAAAGAGGAAGATGCCTGGTGGCGTTTGCCGGAAAAGGAACCCGAAGACAACTGACGCAACGCCGGACGCATCAACAGATAGCAAAAGACGCTTGACTATGGGTGAAAAGCAACTGTCTATTGTCGAAAGACGGTTGTCTTTGGCCCAAAGACGGTTGTCTATTGGCTAAAAACAGGCGCTTTTCCCGGGAAAAACAGCAGGATTGGATGTATGAAGCGACGGCCTGACGTCTGCTGCCGGTTAGCGGTACGGGTAATGTCCCGCAGGATTTTCAGCGTTTACTCTGCCTTACCGTTTAAGACCGCATTTATTTCTTCTACCGTCAGACCGGTGATGTTGGCTATGGTTTCCACTGTCAGACCTGCCTTTTTACTTCTTTTGACTGTTTCGGCTTTCTCTTTGGCTTCCCCTTCGGCTCTTCCTTTGGCTTCCCCTTCG
>JAIRXI010000380.1 GCA_031268395.1 Tannerella sp.
GAGAATGTTAAGACTTCCGGATTCTGTCAAGTTATATAGCTGGAAGCATTCCGGTGCACAGGAACTGGCCGACAATGGAGCAAGCATTTACGAAATACAACGACATCTCCGTCATCGTGACATAACAACGACGGGTAATGTCATGTTTTAATTGATATAATCATCGGCAATTTTAATGCACTTTCTATAGTCCAGTTCTGTTTGATAATTCCGGCAGATAATGCAGGCGTACGTGGCGTGCAGGTTTTGTCTTGATTCTACTCAGAGTAGAGTGCGGTTTGATGAAGTTATAGATAAAGATAATGATACCCAGCTTGGCTTCGAAGTATGGTTTTTCCTTGACAAAGGTTAGGCTTTTGCGCCTCAAATGAGCATCCATTTGCCTCAATGTGCCGTTTGAACGTTCAACATAGGCAGTATTGATGGTGTTGCTAACGCTTTGAGAGAGTTTTTCCCGAATACGCTGCTCATCGCCGAAAATGATTTTTTGCTCCACTTTCGCCACCTTGCCGTTTTCTCTAGTTTTATGCACTGTGGCATAGTCCAAGTCCGGATTCATACTAACCCGCTATCATAAAGCCTCTACTATCCAATGAAACCCTGTTATGGATTTGACAGCTTCTTTGTCAGGTAAAAGCGTATTAACGGCAATAACGGGTTGTCGTTCCACCTCTTCCATTGAATCAAATGTTCTGTTTTTAAAGTTTCCGTTTTCTCTCACATGCTGCCAAATATGTTCCGCCGGATTAGCTTCCGGATATTGAGGATACTAATTTTGCCTTTGCTCCGAGATTGATTTGTACGGAATAAATTATTTGCCAATTAACATACATGTATGCCGCCGGCGCGAATCGGGTTCACGCCGGCGGCAATTCCTTCTGCAATGAGGGGGCCTTTACGGCAAAAGAATGAAACGTGTGCCGTTCCGGATTTCCTATTCAAAGATGCTTCCGGCTTCCTGTGCTGTCAGGCCAAAGAGTTTTTCCACAAGGGGCGACAGTTCCTTTTCGCCACCAAGGAAGTGATATACCGTATGCCTGTGGGCGAGCGACTTCGCCGGCGGAAGAAACGCTGCCGGCGAAGCGCTTTCCAGTTCGAGGAACGGGCCCATGATGCTGCCGTCTTCGAGCGGCCCGTCGTTGTAGGCATTCATCGCGTCGCCGATCAGCGGTTCCCTGTCCGGGTTCCATTCCTGGCTCAGGTAGATAGCGTCCCGGTCTACGTCGTAGGTGATCACTGTCAGGCGGCCGGCGTCGGGGTCGTAGTTCCCGGCTGTCGTACGGGTGCGCCGACCGTTCAGCCCCAGCTTGCTGCGGAACTTGCCGTCTGTTTTGAGGCAGATGAGACCGCCGCGGATTTGCAGCCGGTCGGCCGGGATTTCTCCGAAATAGTCGGAGGTGACGATTTTCCCCAGTTCTCGCCCGTCGCCTTCGAGGAAGGGCACAAGGGTGACGGCGCGAGGGCCGGGGTGGAACATGTCCAGTACCCAGATGCAGACAGCGCCCGTCTCGCGCGTCCACTCAAAATCATTCAGGTTGGTAATGACATTTTCCGTCGCGTAGGCCACCGCCTGCACCTCCGGGCCGGGGTCCAGACCCAGGGCGGACTTGATTTCGGCCGCCCCGATCAGCGAAACAGTACGGTCCATCCGCAGTTTCAGTCGGGAACCGGCATAGTTTGTCACTTCCGTTTCCTTTTTCAGAGAGACGCTCCGCCGGTTAGCGGATACGACGTCCCACGCTTCCGTATCAATGGCCGGAGGCGTGTGCCAGTGTGCATACACCTGTTCGGTGCCGGGACGGAAGAAGACCGAATATTTCCCGCCTTCCGGACCGATCCAGAAGCGGTTTTCTCCGCCGTAGCCGTTCATGTGTTCGTTGAGGGTTTCGGCGTCCAGCGCCTTGTAGCCCACATAGCCGAGGCTTTTCCCCTCCATCCCGCCGGCCGAACTGGTGAAGACCTTGGCCTGGTAGCCGGGTGAAACGATGATTTGCGCCTCTCCCCCGCCGTCCGACAGGACGACAAGGGTGCTGTCCTTCTTCGACAGGTAACGCAGGTCGTAGCCGAAGGTCCCTTTTTCAAATGTACTCATAACTTTTTCCTTTTGCGCCCCGCGGCTGCATGCTCCCGTTGCTGTGCACAGCAGGATCAGCCCCGCCCGGCAGATCGTTTTTATATTCATGACCGATTTCACGTTTTATATTTTACTTCGACAAGAAACTAATTCACCTCCAGTGCCTGCCATGCCGGAAGTTCCGGAAACCGGACGTGCGGTTCGGTCTGGTACCAGAACACCACCGAGGCGATGTCCGACTGCTGCGGCAGGTAACGGCCGCCATGCCGCCAGCCCAGGTCCTGAATGGTGACTTTCAGTTCCTTTTCAAAACGGACAGGGTCGACGATGTGCCAGCGGTACAGGCCGAAACGCTGCTGCGACCGATAGGTTCCGTCCGGACGGATCACCTGCGGCATGCCGCTGTAGGGCGTGCAAAATTCCTTGTACTGCCCTTCGATGTCGAAACCGTATGCGCCGCAGAAATAGTCTTCCGCCCCGGTACCGCAAATGGTCGGGAACTTCGTGTCGCCGTCCATGAAGAACTTGATTTCGCCTTCTCCCCACCAGCCGTTGTTGTTTACGCCCCAGGCCAGGTAGACGCCGACGTAGTGCCCCTTCCCGCGGATGTTGTCGACGATCGTGTAGTCCGACGTCGTGTTGGGGTTGCTGCGCCGCCACTGGGCATGGAAATAGGCTGCATCGCCGGGCACTTCCGTCAGCGCGTAGTCAATCTGGTAATACAGCGTCACGGCATCCTTGTCGTTGATGTTTTCCATGGTGACTTTGCACTTCCTGCGGAAAGGCATCGTCCAGTAGCAGTTGAATGCATTTCGCGGATTCACGCAGACCGCCAGTGAGTTCAGCGGCGCAGAGACGCCCCATCCCATGCAGAAAAAGTCACCCACAGGACATTCGACCGAAGGTTCTTTTTCGTCGTCCCAGTAGATGCGTATGACGGTAAACCGCCAGCTGCCTCCCAGCGGAGTCATCCAGATATGCTGGATGGCGCCGGGGCCTTCGATATCGGCAAGCGTAAACGTCTCGCCCGGTTCGATGCGAATGTACGGGTTGACCTTCCAGCCCTGCCCCAGGTCGCGGGCGGCGTTTGCCGCGTTTGCCGCATTCCGCCGGTCCTTGTCTTTCAGGTCGGCCATGCCGCCCCTGCCCTTTTCACCGGTAAAGTTCTCCGCGCTGATGGAACGCGTTTTTGCGTTCGATAGACGGTACAGGTTACCCATGTTGCCGTCCAGTCCGTTGTAGGGATACTGCTGGGCGAAAACCGGCGCGGCGATACACATCGCCACAATAAAAATTCCAATACACTTCATGATTGAATGATTTAAATATGTAAATAATATAACAGTCTGTTTCATTTCTTCCTTTTCAATTTCCAAATTTTGGACAAAAGTACTTGCTTAAGCGGCTTGATGAAAAGGGAGAAGATATGTTCTATAACATAAAGCGCCGAATTAACTTTTCGTCACCTTTTCCGGACGGATTTATCAGTGAAGGTTTGAGAACGATGAACGTCTTTTAACGATGAACGATGAACGATGAACGATGAACGGGGGAGGCGTTTATGCCTGAAAACCTCACTTATCATTCACCGCTCTTTGTTCATCGTTCATCGTTCCTTCTCATCTCACGTCGTAGCGCTCGAAGCGAATGACGGTCAGCACGAGCATTACGCCCATGTAGGCCAGCATCA
>JAIRXI010000404.1 GCA_031268395.1 Tannerella sp.
TTACAAAAATTCAAATCCTTATCATTAAAGCTATCCTCACGGTGCGCTCGACAATCCTTCGTAACGTACCATCCAGGTGCCGTCGTTAGGGAATCCGGGTGCGTGAACATCGGGCGCTCCATCCCAGCCGGCTGCCATCATGGCGACGGCATACAGCAATCCGCCGTTCGACGGGAAATACGGAAACGGTCCGCCACTGCTCAATCCCGCGGCATTATATCCGTTTTTGCCCGACGGATGCAGCAGGGCGTCGACAGCCATCTGCGGATAACCGTTGCGGGCCGCCGCCATCGCCATCATCGGGAAATCCCAGCCCCAACACCGGTCCCACTGCCATGTCTCCCACACTTTGCAGACAGTGCGTCTGACCGTTTCTACGTCCGTTCCGTCACCGGGCAACATTCCGCCCGGACCGATCAGCGAGGGATGCTCCCAGTTCATTCCCGTATACGTGTCGGTCATGTTCTCCTGCGACAGATAGACGCCGTCCCGGACGGGCAGTGGAGCGAGTCCGGCGATTACATCGTCCCAGCGCTGTTCGCGCGCCAGGCCGAGACGTTCGCGCCAGGTCTGCGCCCAGCGAAGGCCGGTGCGCCAGTACGACAGTTCGAACGTCGGATTCCACGATTCGCGGTAGTTGCTGTTTTCCGGAACAGTGGCCAGCGGAGGACCAAGCACGTAATGCTGCGCCGCGGTGTCGAACACGGCGAACGAGGCCATGAACTCCGCCGATTCCTGTACGACCTCACGCCATTTCTCAAGCGTTTCTTCAGTTGGATTCAGCCGGTATTCCAGTTCGGCGTAGAAAACCGGATGCGGCTGCTGCCAGATCAGTAGCGGGCCTGTACCCGATGGCGAATCTTCGGCGTCGGGGCCGATCATTTTAGGCCATCGTGCACCGGTGAAACCCTGTGATGCGGCAAGTTCCTTCGCCTTCGGCAGAACGTCGCGATACCATTTCAGGCTTTTGTCCATCATCGGCCAGCGGTTCCACAGTCCGTAATGCGCACCGTGCCACCAGTGCATCTCAAGATGAAACTTGCCGTACCATCCGCTGTTGTTGAAAAGTCCGCTTTCCTGCGGCGGATACGAACCGGCTTCGTTTACGGCAAGCAGGTATTGCGAAAGCACAACGCGCCGTTCCAGTTCTTTCCAGCGCGGGTCGCTGCTGCCCGACAGGTCGACCGCCCCGCCGGTCTCCCAGAATGTACGCCAGTGATTCTTCGACGCCTTCCCCGCTGCGCGGAACAAGGGAATATCGTCCGTTGACTTTTCGTATGAATACAGCACGGTAAATTCCAGCACATCCGATTTTGCGCCGGGCGTCAGGACAAACCTGTGCGCCCCGGTTTCCTCGAAGGTAGCCGTTTTTCCCCATGCGATGACGGCGTAATAGCGCATATCGTCCATCTCCCTGCGCAGAGCGGCGCGGTTATTGCCGCCGGAAAGGACAACGGTTTTATGTGCACCCGGTTTGCTCAGGTCGGCGCCGGTACTGCCCGGATGCCCGTAGGGGAATGTCCATTCCACCCGCAGGCGTCCGCCGGCCAGCAGCGGGGTCGCGACTTTCACCGCCAGGCTTCCCGTTTCCGGATCGACACAGGTCAATACCTCAACCGGTACGCCTTCGACCGTGTAACGGCTTTCGATAACGCCTGTCCACATGTCCAGCGTTTGCCGGATGTCCTTCACATCGTCCGGTTCGATAAATTGCCCGTTTTCCTTTTCGATCAGGAAACGCAACCGCCCGAGACAAAACCGGTGCGGATTTTCACGCATCCAGGTGTAGAGCGCTTCCTGTCCATGAGATGAGGAACGGTATGACAGGGTTCGACCGTGAAAGTCGTAGTCCTGCAACTTGAGCGCGGCGTGTTTCCCTTCCACCGGACAGGGCACGGAATGCCATCCCCAGTGCGACATGGAGTTTCCGTGAAACGTTTGCAACCCGGTGGCGTCGACGCCGAATGCAATTTCACCGTTGCCCACCTGCAGCAGTTCGGCAGCCGATAATTTGTCGAGCGTCACGGTATGCCGTTTGACCAGCGCCTCGCGATCAATCGAAGCCCGGTTGCAGCATGTACAGCACAGCATAATCCATGCTGTTGTAATAATGCCCGTAATAATGTTTTTAGTTTTAAATATTCCGTTCATACAAATTTGTTTTGAGATTTTACAGTATCAATCATAGCAAGTATATTCTCGACGGGCGTACCGGGTTGAATATTATGGCACGAGCAGCAAATATAACCTTCGCCGTCGCCGGCGAGCGATTCCAGGCAGTTGCGGGTTTCGGCGACCACATCCTGTACCGTACCGCGAGGCAGTACCAGCTGATTTTCCACGCCGCCGTGAAAGATAAGGTCTTTGCCGAACAGCTGTTTCAGTCGCTTCATGTCCATACCCTGACAGACATGCTGAACGGGATTCAGTATATCTACGCCACATTCGATCAATCCGGGGACAATCGGAAACGAAGCTCCGTCAGTGTGGTACAACACTTTTTTGCCGTAACGGTGAATCAGGTCGCACCAGTTTTTCAGTCTCGGTTTGAAATGCGTTTCCCACGATTCGAGCGAAATCAGCAGGTTTTCCTGCATACCCATATCGTCGCTGATAAAGACAATATCCAGCCTCTCGCCAAGTTCCGAAAGCATCCGTTCGAGCATCCTGGCCTGTATGGCGTCGATACGGTCGAGCGTAGCATCCAGAAATTCGGGATTGGCAATGGTGTCGATCATGGCGTTTTCGAGTCCCCGCATCTGGCAATAGATTTCGAAATGTGAAATCCATGGACCAATAGTAGCAAAGTTCCACGACCGCGCTTCGTCGGCCAGCGCCTTTGCTCCGGCATAATCGAACAGGTCCGGGTCGGGCCACGAAGGATATGCATCCAACTGCTCCGGAGTGTCGTAGGCAGCTAGAGGCGGGTTGATGTATTCCTGATAAGTAGCCAAACCGGCTTTTACCATTCGGGTAGGGACGCCCCACATCGTAATTTCCCCGCTGTCGTTGGGATCGAAATAACGACCGCCGTATCCGGGAAATATCCACACTATTTTGTCAAGTCCCAATGCATCGTACACGGCAAATTCATCTTCTTTACCGGTATGAGCGCGCAACGTATCCAGCACTTCCGGCGTGCACCATAAGTCTACCGGCATACGGTCTACCGCTTTGCGATTCAATACGGCATCAATGCGTTCTTTAGAAGTCATACTTTTTCTATTCATCTCTTTATTTTTAAAAAACATTAGTTATCTAAACACCATAAAACGGCTCTGCACCGGTTCGAGCGGAAGCGTAACCGAGAGTCTTCCGTCCCGCGTTTCAACCGGACGAAGCCTTTCGGTTTTTCCGGTATGCGGATTCCACAATTCTACCTTTTTACCCTTCCCTAAACCGGTGCGAAAACTGATTTCCGCCGTCAAACCACAGTCTGTCGGGTTGCCGAAAAAGAAAAAGTCCATTCCGTCTTTTATTTTGTGAATGACGTTGAAGGCGCAATCGGCATCGCGGAAAGACTCCGGTCTCTCCGAATATTCGGGCGAAGCCTCCCCGACTGCCTTTACCTGATCAATCCTGACGGTCAAGTCAATATTTGTACGGATAAATTCCTCTATTTTCCGCTCGTCGAGGTCGTCGATGAAATGTACATTGGTATTGCGCTTCAGTTCGTCGACGAGTTTTTTCACTTCTCCGTCTTTCGAAAATTCCGCCGACTTTTCGGGGTAATATCCCAGAAACAAAACCTTGCCGCCATGATCGGCATATTCCATGA
>JAIRXI010000035.1 GCA_031268395.1 Tannerella sp.
GAACTGTTTATACGCGGCAACTGCGACCAGGCTCCATTCTCGCTGGCCTGCTCAATGCGCGGGCCGGAAAATTTCATGATGGACTTGCTCACGGACGAAGAAAACGTGATGCGCCTGCTGAAATACACGACCGGCATTTGCCGCCAGTTCATCCGGCTGATGGCGGAAACCGGCGCCGACATGCTGTCGAACGGCGACAGTCCCGCAGGCCCAAGCATGATTTCGCCCGGCATGTACGAAAAATTTGCCCTGCCCAGCGAAAAGGAACTTGTCGAGGAAGCGCACCGCTGCGGCCTGCCCTACCTGCTCCATATCTGCGGAGACACGCGCCTGATCCTCTCGCGGATGAACCTGCTCGGCCTCGACGCGGTGGAACTGGACTACAAAACCCCGATAGAAGACATCCGCGAGGTGTTTGGAAGCACAACCGCGCTGTTCGGCACGGTCGACCCAAGCGGCGTCATTGCGCTTGGTACGCCCGAAACGGTGCGCAGGGAATGTGTCAAAATTCTCGACGCCTACCGCGACAATCCTCGGCTGGTGCTCGGCGCAGGCTGCGCCATCCCGCCGATGGCGCCCGGAGATAACATACGCGAAATACTCAATGCCGTCAGATAAACAAACAGTCATGAAACTGAAGTCTGTTTCGATCCTTATGGGGACGTTCTGCTGCAAAAGAGTATTCAGATAAAAATCAAATTTACAATAACACTATGGAAACAATAACTAATAAAAGCCGGCTGTTACCGGTTGTCGTGATGGTCACTCTTTTCGGGATCATCTCGTTTGTAACAAACCTTGCCGCGCCGATGGGCGTGATTGTGAAGGCGCAGTTTCAGTTTTCCAATTTTCTGGGAATACTGGGTTCGTGCGCCAATTTTCTTGCCTACGCCTGCATGGGGATTCCGTCGGGGATGCTGCTGCAAAAGTATGGCTACCGGAAAACGGCGCTGACGGGCATTGCCATCGGTCTTGCCGGCGTTTGCATCCAGTATCTGTCGGGCGTCTGCGCGAGTTTTGTCATCTACCTGACCGGCGCGTTTGTGGCGGGATTTTCAATGTGCATACTGAATGCGGTGGTCAATCCGATGCTGAACACACTGGGCGGCGGTGGCAACAGGGGTAACCAGCTGATTCAGGTCGGCGGCAGTTTTTATTCGTTCATGGGCGTGGTGACGCCCGTTTTCGTGGGCGCACTGGTTGGCGAAGTAACGAAAAATACGGTCATTTCCAATGTCAATCCGCTTCTGTTTATAGCAATGGGCGTTTTTGCCGCGACCTTCCTGGCGCTGCTTTGCCTGCATTTGCCCGAGCCGGAGCTGGCCCGGACAGACCGCTCTCCGTCCGTCGCACGCGGGACGCGGGACAGGTACAGCGCCTGGTCGTTCCGGCATTTCGTGTTGGGAAGTATCGGCGTGAGTTGCAGCGTAGGCATCGAAGTCGGGATCGCGGGAACGATGAACCTGTTCCTGACAGACATGAAGGAAGGTATCGGCGGGGGACTGACCGCCGAAGTGGCCGGAATTGTCACAGGGGCTTATTTTATGCTGATGTTTATCGGGCGGTTTGTCGGCGCCTCCGTCGGGGCGAAAGTGTCGGGACGGACGATGCTGGCCTCGGCGTCGATTGCCGGAATGACGTTGCTATTGGCGGCGATTCTCCTGCCGATGACGGTGCGGATGCCCTTTCCCGTTTTTGCAAACGGCTCGTTTGCCGTTGCGGATGTGCCGGTTAATGCCCTGTTTCTGGTCGTGACGGGTCTTTGTACTTCCGTTATGTGGGGATGTATTTACAATCTGGCGGTCGACGGCCTGGGAAAATATCTCGCCCCGGCATCCGGCATTTTCATGATGATGGTAGGCGGCGGTGCAATCCTGATGATGCTGCAAAACAGGATCGCCGACGTATTCTCCTACATGGCTTCCTACTGGGTGCCTCTTGCCGGCTTCGCCTACCTGCTGTTCTTTGCCTTGAAAGGCTCCGTGAATGTAAACAGGGATATTCCGGTCGAATAAAAGAATTATGTAATAAAATAATTACCTTTGTTGCAAAACAGTAAACGTATAAGACATGAAAAAGTTACCGATAGGAACGCAGTCATTTGAAATATTAAGAAACATGGATTGTTTGTATGTGGATAAAACCGAACATATCCACCGTATGATTACGGAAGGAAGAGTATATTTTCTTTCACGTCCGCGCCGGTTTGGAAAATCACTGTTGATAAGTACGCTGGAAGCGCTGTTCAAGGGACGGAAAGAATTGTTTGAAGGACTTTATATTTACGACAAATGGGACTGGACACAACAATATCCGGTCATCACAATAGACTGGTCGCAGATAGATTTTACTTCATTGGACGAACTGAAATATAATCTGATTAAACACATGGAAGGGATTGCGCAGGATTATAAGGTTTCACCGGATGCAAAATCGGCGCCCGCATATTTTAAACAGTTGATTCGCACGTTGAACGAAAAAACCGGCGCAAAGGTCGTCGTGCTGATTGACGAATACGACTGTCCCGTCATCGACAATCTGTTCAACCCG
>JAIRXI010000041.1 GCA_031268395.1 Tannerella sp.
CGCGCCGTGCGTAACGGCACGGTCGTGTGGATGGCGGTATTGTGCGGGCTGTTCTGCGCTGCGGCGCCGGACGCAATGGCCCAGGGCGATCATGCCGTGACCGGCACGGTGATCGACCGTAGCGGAGAGCCGGTGATCGGCGCCAACGTCGTGGAAAAGGGCGTGGCCACCAACGGTACCATAACCGATGTGGACGGAAAGTTTTCGCTGAAGGTGAATGAAAACGCCGTCCTGCTGGTGTCGTATATCGGATATGTCACGCAGGAAATCAGCGTCGGCGGGCAGCGCGTCCTGACCGTTACGCTGGCGGAAGACATGCAGGCGCTGGAAGAAGTCGTAGTAGTAGGCTACGGTACGCAGAAAAAAGTGAACCTGACTGGATCTGTGGTTTCGGTAAACGATGAGGAACTGAACAAACGTCCGGCGCCCAACGTGCAGAACCTGTTACAGGGTAAAGCGGCGGGTGTGCAGATCAGTCAGCGGGGCGGGCGTCCGGGCGCCGACCAGGGCACAATCCGCATTCGCGGCGTCGGCACGTTCAGCAGCGCCGGCAGCGATCCGCTGGTGCTGGTGGACGGCATCCAGGGCGACATCGCCGATGTGAACCCGAACGACGTGGAATCCGTCTCCATCCTGAAAGATGCGGCTTCGGCGGCCATCTACGGCGCAAGGGCGGCCAACGGCGTGATCCTGGTAACAACCCGGCGGGGCAATGCCAAAGAACTGTCTATCGAGTATCATGCCACGCTGGAAGCACAGAAAGCAACCAGACTGCCCAAGCTGCTGACCAATTCGGCCGACTACATGGAGTTCTGGAACGAAGCCAACGAACGCGCCGGCATGGTTAAGTATTTTTCGCAGGAAGAGATCGACGCCTTCCGCAACCATCCGAACGACCCGGTTCATTATCCGAACTTCGACTGGGTGGACTATTTGATCGGCACCGCCTTTACGCACAATCACCACCTGAGCCTCAGCGGCGGCAGCGACAAGACGGCTTTCAACCTGTCGGTCGGCTACCTGGACCAGGGCGGTATCATTGACTATTACACGTTTAAGCGTTACAACATGCATCTTTCCGTGGATTCAAAAGTCACCGACTGGCTGACGGTCGGCGGAAACATGCAGGCCCTGCGGAAAGACATGACGAACGACGTGCAGGGGGGAATTGCGGAGCACTATCCCATCTTTCACGTCTTCGGATCCGGGCCTAACTACACGCCCACCATGACACTGCCCGACGGCTCGACCGGCTATGTGGCGCGATACAGCGAAAACATCGGGGAATGGACAGTACGGAATCCCGTTTCCCTTTTTGATGCCGGGTCGAATGTGACCAACAATTACACGGTGCGGCCCTCGCTCTTTGCGAATGTGAAACTGGTGGACGGCCTGACCTGGTACACGAAGGGAGCCGTTGATTTTGACTACAACTTTGTCAAGAATCACGAACACACCATCGACAATTATTATTTCAACGACGGATCGTGGGCGCACGACGGCTCGCCGTCCAACCTCGGGGTCAGGGATAATATGAGCAATACGCTTTATACGGTGTTATACTCTACCCTGAATTATCAGAAAGCCTTCGGCGGCCACACGCTCAGCGCAATGGCCGGTTATAACCAGGAATCCTCCTATTACAGGGCGCTTGGGGGGTCCAGAACATATTTCCCGACAGACAACCTCAAAGAGTTGAACGCCGGTTCGTCATTGAACCAGTCGACTTCCGGCACCGCTTCCGAATGGGCGATTCAGTCGCTTTTCGGACGCATCAACTATGATTACAAAGGGAAATATCTGTTTGAGGCCGACGCCCGCTACGACGGCACTTCACGCATCGCGCCCGATACGCGATGGGGACTGTTTCCTTCCATGTCGGCCGCCTGGAGGATATCGGAAGAGGCCTTCATGAAAGACGTCCTCTGGCTGGACAACTTGAAACTGAGGGCGAACTGGGGAAAGCTGGGCAACCAGAATGTAGGTACCTATCCCTACCAGGACGTGCTGTCTACCACTTCCTATCCTTTCGGTACGCTGGAATCGGGCGTACAGTTGACACGGCTGGTGGATAAAGCCCTGCAGTGGGAGACATCGACTTCTACCGGTGTCGGACTGGATTTCAGCATGAAAAACGGACTGTTTTCGGCGACGGTGGACTGGTGGAACAAGATTACGGATGGCATCCTGTACAGTATTCCCGTCCCGATAAGCGTGGGGCTGTCGGCGCCTACCGTCAATGGCGGGCAGATGAAAAATACGGGCTGGGATTTCGAACTCGGACATGCCCATCACATAGGCGAAGTCAGGTATAACGTAGCTTTCAATCTGTCCACCTACAAAAACGAAGTGACGAAAATCATCAGTCCGACCTACGGAAATACCACCGTTCAGGAGGGGCTTCCCTACGGTTCGTATTACCTGATCCTGTGGGACGGCATTTTCCAGAACCAGGCCGAAATAGACAATGGCCCCGTGCATCCCTATGGCCCGAAACCGGGAGACTTGAAATATAAGGATGTGAACAACGACGGCGTAATCAACTCCGACGACCGTGTGGTTGTTGACGGCGCCTTCCCCAAATTCTATTATGGCGGGAGTCTGAACGTGTTCTGGAAAAATCTGGATCTTTCACTCTTCATCCAGGGCATTGAAGGAATCAAGAATTATATAGGTACCGGCGCCGGAGGATTTATCCCCTTCAGGCAGGGCAGCCCTCCCAGCATGGATCTGGTAAAAAATCGCTGGACGGGCGAAGGTTCGACCAACGAATATCCGGCCATGTACCGGCAGTCCTATCAGCCGGTGACCGGGACGGCGTCGACCTACTGGTTGCGGGACGCTTCCTATATACGGCTGAAAAACCTGCGTATAGGCTACAGTTTCCCGTCGAAGACGGCCCGGGCGATCGGGTTGAAAGGCCTGCAGGTGTATTTCTCCGGCGACAACCTGATTACCATTTCCGACTATCCCGGAATGGATCCGGAAAGGCCAAGTCTGCAGGGTGACTACAGCGCATTTCCGCAACTTGCGACTTACTCGCTTGGAATTAAAGTTAAACTCTAAAAACAGTAGATTATGAGAAGGTTTATTGAATCTGTAAAGATAATTGCGATCGGAATCGTGTGTGTAAACACGCTGTCGTGTTCCGATTTTCTGGACAAGAATCCGCTTGACCAGATCACGAGCCAGACATTCTGGCAAAGCGAAAATGAAGCGAACATGGCGCTGGCCGGCGTGTACGCCCGCCTGAACAGTTACCCCTTCCGCCACAAGGACGCCGAATTCGACACCATGGCGGGCGAAGCGAGCGCTAACCAGAGCGCGGTGGTCATTACCCTTTCGCAGGGTTTCATCGAGGCCACGTCGGGGGGACTTGTAACCGACATTTATACGGCATGTTATCAGGGCATTGCTTCCTGCAATTTCTTCCTCGACAATGTGGAACGAACACCCGTGTCCGAAGCCGCACTGAACCGGATGAAAGGTGAAGTATACTTCCTGAGAGCCCTGTTCTATTTCATGCTGGCCGAACATTACGGCGGAGTGCCGCTTTACACGAAGCCGGTCACGATTGAAGAGGCCAAGGTAAAACAAAGTTCCAAGGCGGAAGTCATCAGTCTGATATTGAGCGATCTTGACTATGCCGTTGCCAGCCTGCCCGATGCGGCCTATACCGACGGACATGCGGTCAATGGATCGGCGCTGGGCCTCAAGGCAAGGGTTTATCTGCATACCGGTCAGTGGGCGGAAGCGGCGGCGGCGGCAAACGAAGTCATCCAAAGCGGAAAGTTCAGTCTGTTCAATGATTTCCGTACCCTGTTCCTGGCTTCCGGTCAGACGAACAATCCCGAAATCATCTTTTCCACTCGATTTTTAAGTCCCGACCGGACAACCGACCTGGACATCCACTGGGCATGGTGGGGGTTCGTCAATCCGAGACAGGATCTGGTGGACGCATACGAATGTGCAGACGGCTTGCCCATTGCCTCTTCGCCGCTTTACGACCCTTCCGACTGGCGTAAAAATCGTGATCCGAGACTGTTGATGACCATCAAGGGATTTGACGACAAGGTCATCAATTCTGCCGGACAGGAAATGGGATTTGCCTACAATGCCCAGTCGGGCACCGGATACGAGCCGGTCAAATACTGTAACTGGGATGTACTTCCGATCAATTACAGCACGCTGAGCGAACAGGACTGGATTCTTCTCCGCTATGCCGACATACTGTTAATGTATGCGGAAGCCCGGAACGAAACAGGCGGGCCGGACGAAAGCGTCTATTCGGCCGTCAACCGGGTGAGGGCGAGAGCGGAGATGCCCGCCCTGCCGGATGGGCTGTCGAAAGAGCAGATGCGGGAGCGTATCCGCAACGAACGTCGCGTGGAACTGGCGCTCGAGGGCATCCGCTGGGGTGACATCCTCCGCTGGCGTACGGCCGAGACCTATCTTCCGACCATTGTCGATCCGGGCGGAGTGCGACGGAGTTTTGACCCCGCCAAGCATTATCTGCTGCCTTTCCCGCAAAGCGAGATAGACGTCAATGATCAGTTGGAGCAGAATCCGGGATATTGACCGCCGGAGTTTTGGAACGGAGGCAGGCGGCAATACCGGAGGCATAACATCTCTGTGTTAAAACCTTCCCCGTTCCCTCCGCCGGCGCAGCATTTTCCTCTTGTGGAGGAAGGCAGGAATGAGTGGAGATGGAGAATGGAAAATTTCTCCCGAGAGGAGTATTATTCATTCTCCATTCTCCTTCAGTTGCAGTATCCGGCCTTTTGTTTTTATCTTTGTATGGTTTTTAGTGATAATACATAAAAAATGTTGTATATGAAAAGTATCTGTTATTTATCTGTCCTTTTTCTGTCTGCCGGCTTGTCTGCCTGCAGCAACGCTTCCGAAATCGAAGTCGATCAGGTTCCCATGGTCTGGCAATACGACGTGCCCGGCACGAAATACTGGGAGGGACTGCCTGTCGGAACGGGTCGCTTTGCGGCCATGATCCCCGGCGCACTGGAGCA
>JAIRXI010000113.1 GCA_031268395.1 Tannerella sp.
GAGTGGCGGCGTATCCCTGGTTGGCGACAGGACGCCGCTATACTCAATAAGCTACTACACCATCACCGCCAAAAGCCTGGTTGCCGACGGGCGGAACCGGCCTAAAAGCAACTATCCTCCCCATGCGCTGGGCAGCGGGGGCAGCCGTCTGCTCGACTTCTGCGACGGCTCGCACCAGGGGGTCAAACTTGACGAACGCGAACTGCCCCTTGTCCGCCTCTGGTGCGAAACCGGGGCTACCTATCCCGGCATTTACGCGGCGCTGGGCAGCGGAATGATAGGCGGTTACGCACAGAACCGTCTCGACCGGCAGGATCTCTTCAGGGACGAAGTTAAACGGATGGGACAAGTGCTGACTCAGAACTGCATGGAGTGTCACACCGGCAACCGGGAGTTGCCACTCTCTCCCTCTCACGAAATCGGAGGTGCGCCTTGGGAAGACTTGCGTCCGGACGATGTCCGCCGGAAATTCTCACGACAGTTGCTCTACAATCTGACCTGTCCCGAGAAATCAACCTTGCTGCTTGCTCCGCTGGCAAAATCGGCAGGTGGATACGAGTTGTGCGGCAAGGCTATTTTCAAGAGCAGAAAAGACCCTCGTTACAGACAGATTTTAAAAGGGATAGAGCGTACAAAACAACATCTTGATCATATCAGGCATTTCGACATGCCCGGGTTTACCCCACGTCCCGAATATATCCGCGAGATGCGAAAATACGGCATCCTTCCCTCCGGTACCGAACCTTCGGACGTGACGGACGTTTATGCGTTGGAACAGGAATATTGGCGGTCGCTGTGGTATAGATCCGACGGAGTCGGAAATTAGGAAGTTTACTTCGTGCGAGGTATAAAAATGAAAAATAAGGTACGGCAAGTTCCGCAGAGCTTGCCGTAGTTCCATATCGACAACCACGATGCTGACAATCAGTACTTGTTCCTGTTTATTGTTCTATAGAACTTGTGACAAAAGGTCGCATATCAAATCAATGACCGGATGAGCTTCATGCGCTTTTTGGATTTAACTATAGCCAGCGGCATACCCGACAGCAAAACCGTATGGGCATTCCGTGAGCGCGTTACGGATTTCAGCCAGCTGTCATCGCAGGTAAGGGCATGGGTAACAATGTTTGTGAACGGGCTTACCGTGACAGACCATTGGCGGATGAACAAAAGGCGAGGAGCAACACGGAAAAGTCCCATTTTCGCTCGCGGGTGGAGCCTGTTTTTGGCTTTATGGAGATGTAGATGATCGAAATGTACATTCAATGTATCGCCATCAGGCGGGCGACGGTAATTACAGGTCTCATGAATGACTTATAACATGTTTCGTAAAATTCAATTGGAAAGGGGACAGCTATGCCCTGATGTGAACCTTGTGAAATTACAAATGACTGATAATAATATATATAAGCATGTAAAATTTTAACGGTTCGCAGGATCGCGACAATCTCAATATCTATGCTCCAAAAAATGGGCACTAAAAAATGATTGCTGTAAATAACAGGATTTTTAGAGATGCCCAATACTATCAATGAATTTATTTTTTCGGCAAATAGCAGACGATTACCATTTTAAAGAACAAATATCATTTTTCCTCGTTCAAAGTATTGCAGAATCGAAAATAAACTGCTATCTTTGCACCGCAATTCGGAGGAATGGCAGTAAAAAAACATTTGGTGTGGTAGTTCAGCTGGTTAGAATACCTGCCTGTCACGCAGGGGGTCGCGGGTTCGAGTCCCGTCCATACCGCCATTAAAAGCCGCTAAATCAGCGGCTTTCTTTATTTTCAGCGGTTTCGGGCTGTATTTTCTCTATAAAAAAGTGGGCATTTTGGGTATTTTCGGCATTTTTTTCGCACATTTTCCCCGGTTATGCGAAATCCTGTGCGAAAAATCGCTACCTTTGTGCGAAAAAACAGCATAAAAGCATGGATAATATTCAATTACGATACATTTTTGACCGAAGAAAAGAGGCGAGCGACACCGGAAAGGGACTGCTTCAAATCGAAGTCCGCCTGACCGGAACGAACCGGAGAAAACTCATCTCTACGGGCGTACACCTGTACAGAAATCAGTTTTCAAATAAAAACGGATTCACATGCCGGAATCATGCAAACGCCCCGCTTATAACCGGGCAGGTTACGCGGATGTTCAGGCAGATGGAAGCCTTCGCGCTGTCCGAAAAATGCACCTCGCTGGACGATATCCGCAACTGGAACAAAAACGGGGCAGAGACCTGCTCCGTCGTTGAGTTCATGCGTGATTCGCTGGGAAAGCGCAACCCCTCCGATGCCACGCTGGAGCATCACAACATTCTCATTCGGCAGATAGAGCAGTTCGGCAGGATAAAAACGTTTGCCGACCTGACCTATGAAAACATTGCCGATTTTGACCTGTTTCTGCGCAGAACCGTCAATTCCCAGCCCACACTGTATAAACGCCACTCCGCCCTCAAATCCTATATCACGGACGCAATAAACAGGGGCCTTTGCCGGAATAACCCCTATCTGCAATTCCGGGTACAGAAGGGCAAAAGCCGGACGCCGGTCTATCTGGACGAATCGGAACTGAAAAAGATGCTGGAATATGTTCCCTTAAACGAAAAGCTGCAAAAGGTAAAAGACCTGTTTGTTTTTCAGTGTTTCACAGGCATGGCATATATTGACATGCAGACGTTTTCCATCGCGGACGTATCCATGTCGGAGGGCGTGCGAGTCATTCGCAGCAGCCGGACGAAGACGGACGAATCCTTTGTCTCGCTCCTGCTGCCCGAAGCCGGACGAATCGCGGAAAAGTATGATTACACTCTCCCCAAACTGAGCAATCAGAAATACAACGACTACCTGAAACTGCTCGGTGCGGGAGCCGGACTGGACAAATCGCTCACTTCGCATGTGGCGAGGCATACATTTGCCACCTATCTTATCAACCGGGATATCCCGATAGAAAGCGTATCAAAGGCATTGGGGCACTCGTCCATCCGGCAGACGCAGCACTACGCGCGATTACTGGGGAAAAAGGTGATTGAAGACATGAAAAAACTGCTGTAAACCGGCTCCGGCGCTTCCGCTTCCGAGCCATGGAGCAAATCCGGCGCCACCTTCACAGGCGACGCCGGACCACCAACCAAGTACCAACAAAAAACCACCTTTATTTCCTCATCACAAACGATCGACTTCTGTCGACCTCAGAACGATTTCATAACACCGACACTGAAGCCATTCCGTTTAAAGTCCGTCACATACTGCACCTGAATCCCTGCCGACCGGTAAAAGACGCCCGCTCCGGCGCCCGCGTAACCGAACGAGCAGTACGTAACACCCGCAAACGGCCGCCACTTCTTTTCCACATACCTCGTCACCACCTTTTCATACGGGACGAACTGCACGTTCAGATCCTGCAGCCGGTTATACTGCACCGT
>JAIRXI010000135.1 GCA_031268395.1 Tannerella sp.
GCGTACATTCCCCCAGTTCGGCTTTGGCCTCGGCATAGATCAGCAGCGCTTCGGCATAACGGTAGATAAACCAGTCATACGTAGACTTGTCTGCTTCATTTTGCTCCTGCAGGGGAGAATGGAACTTCACGCTGGGATAGCCCGTAACGGCGCCCGAAGGCGTCACATTCGTATAGGAATGGAACTGAACCTGTCCGCTCAGGATCGACCAGGGTTTGTTCAGATTGTCAATCAGCTGATACATGCGCGGGTCGCGATTCGTCAGCTCCGTTTCCCATGTTTCGTCGCCCTGGTACAGCGGACTGGAACCGATGGGCTTTCCGTCCCGGCAAAGGAACGATTCGACAAAGTCTTTAGAGTAGCCGGTTCCGTTTTCTCCAGTCGAACGCGACAGCCCGTGCTGAAACACATCTGCAATGTAGATGCGCGGCAGGATACATTCGGGATTGTTCGTCAACGATTCCTGTATAAACAGGTTGCTGTAATAGAGCGGATACCCGTCGACCGATTGCAACCCGCCGTCGTTACCGGCCCTTACAATACCGTAGCGTCCGGAATTGATGATGGCCTCGGCCGTTTCGGCCGCCTTGCGCAGGAGCTGTTCCGAAGAAAGGCTTCCCGCCGGCGCATTATGGTATTTCTTCCATGTACCTTCGTACAGGCAGACGCGCGCCAGCTGTGCCAGGGCGGCGTACCGGTTCACCCGTCCGGCTTCCGCCAGTGCGGGTTCCGGCAGCCACTGCGCGGCATATTCCAGGTCTTCGATGATCTTGCCCACCACCAGGTCGCGTGAATCCCTTGCTTTGTAGAGCAGGTCGGCGTCGTCCGTCTGCAGGTCTTTTTCAAAGTAGGGCACGTCGCCGTACTTCCTGACCTTGAGGAAATAATCATACGCCCTGAAAAAGCGCACTTCGCCCACATACTGATTAATTTCCGCTTCTGTTCCCGGCACCCTTTGATAGCGGGTGAGGAAATAATTGCACCTCCGTATCTGGCGCCATGACCAGATGTCGTTGTCGTCGTTGGCGCCGGTAGGCGCATTGCTTTCATTGAACAGGAGCGAACTGTAATTCGCCGTAATGAAATTGTCGCTCACATTGTCCAGGTGAGCCGGCGACGGCAGGTTGGTATACAACCGGTTGGCATACAGTTTCAGGTCTTCCGTTTTAGTCCAGTAGGATTCGTCCGTAAGCGAGTCCTTCGGACTGAGGTCGGTAATGTTGCACGAGAACAGTCCAAGGCAAAGGCCTGCTGCCAGTATAAAATAGATTCGTTTCATATCGTTTCTTTTTTTATGATTAGAATGTAATATTAAATCCTACGGAATATTTCTTCATAATAGGATAAGTCTTGTTGTCAATTGTTTCGGGGTCGAACGAATCGATCATGCGGGTAAACGTCAGCGGGTTTTCGCCATTGACGTAGATGCGCAACCGTTGAATGTGCCATTTGGCCGTCAGCGAAGGATTGAGCGTATATCCGAGCATGACGCTTTTCAGCCGGATATAGGAAGCATCCTGCAGGTAGCGGTCCGACGTTTGCCTGTTTCCTTCGTTGTTCCAGTTGGGACGCGGAAAATAGGCGCCCGGATTGTCTTCCGTCCAGTAGTCGAGCGCCGGTTTAAGCGGTACGTCCCATTCGCTGGTGAATCCCCAGAGATGGACGCCTCTGGGCATATAGTCGCGTTTGCCGATGCCCTGCCAGAACATCCGGAAATCGAACTGTTTGAATTCCACTCCCGCGTCGATTCCAAAGCTGAAGCGGGGCGTATTGTTACCGATGACTTTCCGGTCGCCGGGATTCGAGAGCGTGTTGTCGCCGTAGTCGATTTCGCCATTGCCGTTCAGGTCTTCGTATTTCACGTCGCCTGCCTGCCAGTTTCCGCCCCATATTTTGCTCTGCGACGGACTGGAGGCTACCTCCTCGTCGGACTGGAACAGCCCTTTGGACGAGTACCCCCATATTTCGCCCAGCTTCTCCCCTTCATAATGCGGATCGCCGTTGTCAATGAGTCCGTTGTTGTCGATGAGTCCGTTCGGATTGGCGCCGTAACGCGTAATTTCGGACTGATAGTCAGCCAGGACGCCCCTGATATGGTAGGAAAGGCCGTTTTCGAGGCGGTCGTTCCATCCGACGGTCACTTCAAAGCCTTTGGTGCCCATGTCTGCCGCATTTTCGTCCGGCACGCTTGCTCCCAGTACGGCGGGCAGCCTCTGTCCGGAGACCAGCATGTTCAGCGTATTGCGCCTGTACCAGTCGAAAGTCACTTCCAGGCGGGACAGGAACGTGGCGTTGAAGCCGAAGTCAACCTGCCGGACGGTTTCCCAGGTAAGCCCCGCGCTGACTAAACTTGCCGGCGAGACGGCAACCGGACGGCTTCCGCCCAGCAGATAACCCAGTGACGTATCAACGCCATAAGTGGGCAGATAGGGGAAGTTTCCGCTGACGGCCTGGTTGCCCAGCGAACTGTAGGATGCGCGAATCTTCATATAGTCCCAGAAATGCTTCATGGGTTGCCAGAACGCTTCTTCCGAAATTGCCCATCCGGCCGAAACCGACGGGAAAAAGGCATACCGGCTGCCCCGTGCGAATTTGGACGTACCGTCGTAGCGTCCGTCCAGTTCCAGCAGATACTTGTATTTATAGTTGTAGTTCAGACGCATGAAGACGCCTTCGATACCCCAGTGCGTTTCGGAACCGTTCATAAACATCGTCCCCGT
>JAIRXI010000192.1 GCA_031268395.1 Tannerella sp.
GTCGCGCAAATAGTATCATATACTGTTCCGCACTTGTATACGGGTACGGAATGGAATGTCGGGTGGTATTCCTTTGATCCCGTTGAGAAGAAAATGCGAAGGGAAAAAATCAAACTGAATCATATTCACAGCAAAACCGAACGGCGGAAATATGCCGCTGATCTTATTGGCCGCGTGTACGAACAGCTGCGCCGGGGATGGAATCCGTGGGCAGTTTCGGGGTCACCCGTAAAACCGGATCACCAGTAAAACCCTGTGTTTTATCTGATAAAAAATCTTTAACATTTTCTGTCAAAAGACGCGGTTATGTTAGAGTCAGTAAAGTATGTTCTACCTCAAGAGGTGGCCATTATCGTTCTGCCAACATTCGTCCCTCTTACAGGGGATTCTGTCTTTGATAGCATTTACATGGATGGAACAAGTTATGCCATCAAAGTCTCTAATGCTCAAATTCGCCGGCGCTCAGGCGGAAAATACAGTCTGGCATCCGCAGACAGATATGAATAACATTGTATATCTTTGTGGCTTCAATTAAAAATGGAGTTTGATGGAAACGGATAAAAAGAAATATGACACCCGGTTTTACAGGGATAACAGGGCTGACAGAAAGATCGAAAGTGTGAATATCGTCCTGTCCGAAGCGATGAAGGTTTTGCCCGAAATACGTTCGGCTATTGATTTCGGCTGCGGTGTTGGAACATGGCTTGCCGGGTTGCAGTCTTGCGGCGTCAAAGAAATAAGGGGACTGGACGGCGCATGGGTGAAAAAAGAGCTTTTAGTCATTCCGGAAGAATGTTTTACGGAAACGGATTTCGACGGAGAAATACAGCTGGACAGGAAATATGATCTGGCCGTTTCGATCGAAGTGGCCGAGCATATCTGGGCGAAATCGGCCAAAAACTTTATCCGGACGCTCACCTCCGCTTCGGATATGGTTTTGTTTTCTGCCGCCATCCCCTTTCAGGGCGGCGACAATCACGTCAACGAACAGTGGCCGGCCTACTGGAACAGCCTGTTTAACGAAAACGGTTTTATTGCCGTCGACTGCCTGCGCCGGCGGCTGTGGAACAGGATGGACGTGCTGGAATTTCACCGCCAGAACATCATGCTGTTCGTCCGCGAAAGCAGGCGGCAGGCGATCTGTGCGTCCGAGGGGGATTTCTGCACGGAATACGCGCCGATGCCGATAGTCGATCATCAGCGGTATCTCAGAATGGTACGGAACGATCTGTCGCAGATGTCCGTATGGCAAATACCGATCCGCTCAGCCAAATGGATGGTCGTCGGCATACTGGGGCGGAAGTGCAGCCGGGCCATCTACCGGTTTTTCAGAAAGCCGTAACTGCCGCCGGGCCGGCGATGCGCGTCCGGGAAGGGCGCTGTCCGTCTACCTTTCCGTCCGGCATACGGGCCGGCGGGCCGCAAGCGAGGCGGGCACTTCGATCAGTCGCTGGTTGCGGCTGCCCCTGAAGTGCAGGGATTCGTCCCGGAGGCGCTGTACGTAGCGCCCGTCCACCAACACGTCGATATGGGGCAGGATTTGCGAAAGCGTGGCTGAGGCGGCAATCTGTTCATAGCGGTAACCCGTATAACACCAGATCGTCTTGCCGGTTTCGAGCCGGATGCGCCGCGCCAGTTCCGTGAAGCCCTCCACCTGAAGCAGGGGATCGCCCCCGCTGAACGTCACGTGGGCAAATTCCGCCGCCCTGATCCTTGCCAGTATCCCGTCAACAGAATGGCGTGTCCCCCCGTTCGGGTCCCACGACTGCGGATTGTGGCATCCCGGACAGCGGTGCGGACATCCCGCCGCATAGATCGCCGTGCGGAACCCCGGTCCGTCCACGGTCGTATCTTCCACAATCTTCAGTAAGGAAAGCCTATGCATGTGTCACGCGGTCATTCAGTTCGGCCAGTTTGGCGCTGTTCCACCGGTCGGTCGTCCCGACCAGGTAGCCCGTAATGCGCTGCAGGCGGTCTATTTTCGGGCTGCCGCACCGGGGACATCCGGCAAGCTGCGCGGCGGCATTTTCGTAGCCGCAGTCCAGGCAGCGGTTACGGTTGTGGTTGACGGAGGCATAGCCCATGTCGTACCTGTCCATCAGGTCGACCACCGTCATGATGGCATCCGGATTGTGGGTGGCGTCGCCGTCGATTTCCACATAAAAGATATGCCCTCCGCGCGTCAATTCGTGATAGGGAGCTTCGGTCTTCGCCTTGTGGTGTGCGCTGCACTTGAAGTATACGGGCAGGTGGCTGGAATTGGTGTAATAGTCGCGGTCGGTGATGCCCGGCAGGGGGCCGAACGTCTGCCTGTCGCGGCGGGTGAACCGTCCGGCAAGCCCTTCGGCCGGCGTTGCCAGCACGCTGTAGTTGTGGGCATACCGGTCGCTGAACGCTGCGGCCCGGTCTCGCATCCGGGTCACGATGCGGAGGCCCAGCGCCTGCGACGCCGCGTCTTCGCCGTGATGTTTCCCCGTCAGCGCTACCAGGGCTTCGGCCAGGCCGATGAACCCGATGCCGAGCGTCCCCCGGTTGATGACCTGCTCGACGGTGTCGTCCGGCCTGAGCCGTTCGCACCCGTCCCACAGGGCCGACATCAGCAGCGGAAACTGTCTGGCCTGCGCCGTCTTCTGGAACTCGAAACGGCCGTGCAGTTGCAGGGCGGCCCGTTCCAGCATTCCGTCCAGTTTGTGGAAAAAGGCTTCGATCCGTTCCGCCTCGCCGGGGAGGTGCCGGCATTCGATGGCCATGCGCACCAGGTTCAGGGTGGAAAAGGAGAGGTTGCCCCGCCCGATGGAGGTTTTGCTTCCGAAACGGTCTTCAAACACGCGCGTGCGGCACCCCATGGTCGCCACCTCGTAGCGGAAGCGCAGCGGATCGTCGGCTCTCCACGATTCGTGCCGGTTGAAGGAAGCGTCCAGGTTGAGGAAATTGGGGAAAAACCGGCGGGCGCTCACCTTGCAGGCCAGGCGGTAAAGGTCGTGGTTCCGGTCTTCCGGCAGATAGTTCACGCCCCGCTTTTTTTTCCATATCTGGATCGGGAAGATGGCCGTCACGCCGTTGCCCACGCCCCGGTCGGTGCTCAGCAGCAGTTCGCGTATCACGCACCTCCCTTCTGCGGAGGTATCGGTGCCGTAGTTGATGGAACTGAAGACGACCTGGTTGCCCCCGCGCGAATGGATGGTATTCATGTTGTGGATAAAGGCTTCCATCGACTGGTGCACGCGGGAAACGGTACGGTTGACGGCGTGCCGGACGGCGCGCGCCTCGCCCTTCAGGTCGCCCGGCTCGCGGAAAAGGTAGTCGTCGACGGGCGTGTCGTACAGGTGGGCATACGATTGGCCGTCGAAGGATTCGATCACCTTCAGTTCCTCGACGAAACTGCTTCTCACAAACGGGGCAAGGTAGAAGTCGAAGGCGGGGATGGCCTGTCCGCCGTGCATTTCGTTCTGCGCCGTTTCGAGCGAAATGCAGCAGAGCATACTGGCCGTTTCGATCCGCCTGGCCGGGCGCGATTCGACGTGGCCGGCATTGAATCCGTCCCGGAGGACCCTGTCCAGCGGATGCTGCACGCAGGTCAGGCTCTTGGTCGGGTAATAATCCTTGTCGTGTATGTGGAGGTAGTTTTGCCGGACGGCCTCCTTCACTTCGGGCGTCAGCAGGTAGTCGTCCACAAACGGTTTGGTCGTTTCGCTGGCAAACTTCATCATCATGCCCGCCGGCGTGTCGGTATTCATGTTGGCATTCTCGCGCGTCACGTCGCTGGACTTGATTTCCATAATCTCCAGGAACATGTCCCTGGTTTTGGCTTTCCGGGCAATGCTGCGCTGGTCGCGGTATGCGATATAGCGTTTGGCCACCTCCTTGCGGGGACTGTTCATCAGCTCCAGTTCCACCATGTCCTGAATCTCTTCGACCGTCATCTGTTCCCTGCCCTGGATAGAAATGCGGTCGGCTATCTGCCGGATAAGAAATGCGTCTTCGCCCGCGTCCGTATGGAGCATGGCCTTGCGGATGGCCGCAACGATTTTGTCTTCATTAAAGCCGACCACCCGGCCGTCCCGTTTCACTACTGTCTGGATCATAATGCTCTTTTCTGTTCTTGAATTACACAAATACGGAAACAAAGGTATGCATATTCTTTTCAGAACATTCAAAAAACGGGAAACTCTTTTATGGAAACGGCGGAAAAGTTTTCAACAGTAAAATATATCACACTGATATGCATCAATATATAAAACAGTCCTGCGCAAAAAGTTGTCCAAACGGAAAAACCGTATCCGTCCGTCGGTTTTATTTCGGGGAAAGCACACGGCGCCGCACAGTTGTTCCCGCCGGAGGGCCGCCGGATTGAAGGGCCGCGCAGGGCAGTTGAAACGCGCCGCCTGCGCCCCGTCCCGCAAAAATGACTATCTTTGGCGCCTGAAAACAAAATGAAAGCAACTATGAAACTGTCGGAAGACTTGCCGGCGAGATGGAAACGCATACAGGAAGCCATGAGGCAGACGGATGCGGAAGGATGTCTGCTGGCGATGCAAGTGAACCTGTATTATGTGACCGGACGGGTGTTCGGGGGCTACTGTTACCTGCCGGCCGAAGGCGAGCCGGTTTTTTTTGTGAAACGTCCGAACGATTTCGACGACAGCCGGGCGGTCTTTATCCGGAAGCCGGAACAGATCGCCGACTGTTTTGCGTCGCGGGGTTGGCGGCTTCCGGAGAAGCTGCTGCTCGAGACGGACGAGATTTCCTGCAGCGAATCGATCCGCCTGCAGGCGGCATTCGGCTCGCCGGCCGTCGGCAACGCAACGGCGCTGATGCGGCAGGTGCGCATGGTCAAGACGCCCTGGGAAATCGACCAGTTCCGCCTCTCCGCACGGCAACATGCCAGGACCTATTCCGAGATCCCGGCGTGTTTCCGTCCGGGAATGACGGACCTCGAACTGCAGGCCGCGATCGAATACCGGATGCGCCTGAACGGTTCGCTCGGCATCTTTCATGCCTTCGGGCCGAACATGAACCTCTTCATGGGCAGCGTCCTGGCCGGCGCCAATGCCGGAACGCCCTCGCCATACGACTTTGCGCTGGGCGGCGGCGGACAGACGCCGCTCTGCCCGATCGGCGCCAACGGCACCGTGCTGGAGGATGGCATGGCCGTCATGGTCGACATGGTGGGCAACTATACGCCCTACCTGACGGACATGACGCGCGTCTTTTCGGTGGGCAGGCTGTCCGCGGCGGCCTGCCGGGCACACCGGACGTCGCAGGTTATTCAGGAGAAAATCGTGGAGGCGGCGCGGCCGGGCGTCTCCTGCGCCGCCCTGTACGGGATCGCGCTGGCCGAAGCCGGGCGGGAAGGATTGGC
>JAIRXI010000240.1 GCA_031268395.1 Tannerella sp.
AACCCCTGACAGGGATAAGACTCAAAGAGTAAACAAATATCAGGCATAACAATCTGAAGTAAACAAATATTAGTTATAAGTACCAATCCGAGTCAACTTTTCTTCGCGATTAGACTGGCAGACAGTCAACCTAAATCAGGAAATGACATTTGCCTCATAAAGAAAGGATGATGCTCCCAAAGCCCAACAATCAAAAGTAATCTTTGAATGCATCCGTCCTGATAAACGCGACCCGTTTCCATACGGAAACCATTTTACGCTTCCCTGTCTTCAAAAAATCAGGTGTACACTTGTACGGATACCTGCATACCGCCACTTAGTGTCAAAAACAATAAAGCTAACTTTTTCATGACCGACAGGATAACTTCGCCCTGCCCGTCGAAACTCAGGCAGGGTTTTTGCCTTGAAAAATAGTTTTGATATGTCCGTAAAAAGTCGTTCATTTGTAGTCTGCAAAACGAACTGTAAAGGAAATATATATGCGTACGACTGCGCTTCAATATCTTTATCTGCAAAAACCGGTGAGTACGATGCTGCTGGTTGCCCTGTTGGCCGTCCTGCCGTGGATAGCTGCGGGAGATTTTTCGACCAAAGGAGAACCGCGTGAGGCAACTGTTGCCGTTTCGATGCTGGAATCGGGAAACTGGATGTTACCCAGGGTCTATGCCGACGAGTTTGCCTACAAGCCGCCGCTGACGCACTGGTTGATGGCGCTCTTTTCCCTGCCGCAGGGACACGTCTCGCCCTTCACCGCCCGCCTCCCCTCGGCGCTGGCTTATACGGCGCTGCTGACTGCCTCGCTGCTGTTTTTCGGCCGGAAAGTCCGCTTTCAGGAAGCTTTTATCGCGACGCTGCTGCTTTTCACCTGCGTGGAAATCCACCGTGCGGGCATGACGGCACGTGTCGACATGCTGCTGACGTTTTTTACCGTCGCCGGACTGATGCGGCTGTTCTGGTGGGAAAATGAACGCGAACTCAAGGGCTTGCCCGTGGTGATTCCCCTCCTGCTGAGCGGCGCCTTCCTGACCAAGGGGCCAGTGGGTTTGATTCTGCCGGTGTTCGTGTTTGGCGTCTACCTGTTGCTGCTGCGCAAATACAGCCTTTTCAAAATAGGTAAATCACTGCTTTACATCGGTGTCGCATCGCTCTTTCTTCCCTCGCTCTGGTACATTGAAGCTTGGCGGACAGGAGGAGATGATTTTCTGAATGTGGTGCTGGCCGAAAACTTCGGGCGGTTTTTCCATCTCAGCCCGGGGAACATTCACTACAATCTGGGACATGAGAACGGTGCATGGTATAATCTCGTCACCCTGGCGGCCGGCTTCCTCCCCTGGACGCTGTTGCTTTTCTTCTCTCTCTTCGGATTGAAGACCGGCAAGCTTGGCGTCCCGCTGAAAGGGTGGCTGGCGCGGCTGTGGCTGCGCATCCGGACGATGGACAGGATCGGGCTGTTTAGCCTGACGGCTTCCGTCTGCATCGTGTTTTTTTATTCCCTGCCGAGCAGCAAGCGGAGCGTTTACCTGATGCCGGCGTATCCTTTTATCGCCCTGTTTATCGCCCGGTATCTCCTGTATCTGGCGGAATACCGTTCCAAAGTGACCCGCCTGTATGCCGGCGTACTGGCTGCGCTCGTGGCAACAGTTGCGCTTGTGGCGGTGTTTCAGATGACCGGACTGGTTGACATCCGCAGTATCGCCGGCCGGCATGTTTCCAGCGCCGCCACGTCCGCCACGCTGGATGCCGTCGTCCGTTCGCTCTCGCCCGGAATCCCAATGGCGCTGACGGGAACACTGTTGCTGGCTTCGCTGTTCACGGCCGTCTACCAGATGAGAAAAAAAATCAATATCAAAATACTGTATGCAACGTTTTTTCTGGTCTTCAGCACACACCTTTTTATTGATGGCGTGGTGATGAAAAACGTTCGCAAGGAAGGCTCGGCACGCCCTTTCGCCGAAGAAATAAGGCGAACGTACGGTCTGGACAAAACGAATGTATATGTGATGAACGACCTGCATGCCTATCATAATATGTACGGACTGAACTTTTACCTGGGTAACTGTTTCCGGAATTTCGAGACCGAGCAGCCGCAAGCGGGCTTTTTTCTGGCCTCCGAAAGAGATGCCCCATCCCTCACACAGCGGTATGGAGAGGAATATGCTTTTCAGACGCTGCTCATCTCGGACAACATCATTGGGGACGTGCGGGGACGGATTGTCTTGAGCCGTTTTATACGCAAATGAAACTGTAATAATCATCAAATAACAACAAGTATGAAAAAGTATTTCTTTCTATTATTCCTGCTGGGCGGTCCGGTAACGTTTGCCCAAAGCAATTTCTGGGAAGACCCCCGAATTGTAGACGAAGGCAAAGAACCTGCCAGAGCGTATTTTGTTCCCTATGCCGACGCGGCGCAGGCGGAACGTGACGACAAGTTTGAGTCCCCTTATGTGAAATCGCTGAACGGCACGTGGAAATTTCATTTTGCGGAAAACGTCGGCCAGCGGCCGACCGGTTTCCATGCAGAGAACCTGGACGAGGCTTCCTGGAAAGACATTCAGGTGCCCGGAAGCTGGGAAACGCAAGGTTTTGGTGTACCCGTATACTCGAATAGCAGGTACATTTTCCCCGCCAATCCTCCGTATGTGGACAACGACGACCTGCCCATCGGCACGTATCGCACCTGGTTTGAAGTCCCGGCTTTGTTCGCGGGCAGGGAAATCATCCTGAATTTCGGCTCCATCTCGGGCGCGGCAACGATTTACGTGAACGGCCGGAAAGTCGGCTATACCAAAGCCGCCAAAACGCCGGCAGAGTTCAACATCACGCCCTGTCTGAAAGCCGGTAGAAACCTGCTGGCAGTGCAGGTCTTCAAATGGAGCGACGCCTCCTATCTCGAAGACCAGGACTTCTGGCGGCTGGGCGGCATCGAACGTGACGTGCTGCTGATTGCCCGCCCAAAAGTATCCATCGAAGATTTCTTTATCATCAGCGACTTGGATGCAAACTACCGAAACGGCCTCTTCCGCGCGGACGTCACCCTCCGCAATTTCACTTCGGACAAGTCGAAAACTCACAAGGTTAAACTCTCCCTGCTCGACGGAGCCGGCAAACGGATTGCTTCCAAAGACTGGAATGTCAGCGGCATCCCGGCGCAGGGCCACAAGTCGGTCACCTTCTCGGCAACCATACCTGGCCCGGCCAAGTGGAGTGCGGAATCGCCCACGCTCTATTCCGTCGCCATCGAACTGCAGGACGCAAACGGCCAGACATCGGAATGGGCAGGCTGTAAAACCGGTTTCAGGAAAGTGGAAATCAAGAACAGCCAGTTACTTTTCAACGGTCGGCCAGTGATTATCCGCGGTGTCAACACCCACGAACATCATGAACGCTACGGTCATTACGTAGACCAGGCGACGCGCATCAAAGACTTCGAATTGATGAAACGCTACAATATCAACGCCATCCGTACCAGTCATTACCCACAGGCTCCTGAATTTTATCAGTTCTGCGACAAATATGGATTCTATGTAGTCGACGAAGCTAACCTCGAAGCCCACGGGCTGGACGGTTTTGACCGCAGCCGCCATCCTTCCTTCATCGAAGACTGGAAAGGCCAGCATCTGGACCGTACTGTCCGCGTCTTTGAGCGCGACAAGAATTTCCCCTGCGTCATCAATTGGTCGCTGGGCAATGAAAGTAACTTTGGGCCCAACTATGAACTGACCTACCGGTGGCTCAAGGAGCACGACAGGGCCAAGCGTCCCGTCCAGTGCAACCGCGCCGGAGAGGGCATTTTTACGGACATTGTCTGCCCAATGTACGACAAGATTCCCAGTATGATCCGGTATGCCGTCAATCCCGACATCTACCGTCCCTACATTCAGTGCGAGTATGTCCATTCCATGGGCAACAGTACCGGCAACTTCCGCGATTACTGGGAAACTTTCATGCAATATCCTGTCCTGCAAGGTGGATTTATCTGGGACTGGGTAGACCAGGGTCTCGCGGCGAACGACGCGCTGGGACGCAAATACTGGGCCTACGGCGGTGACTTGGGCGGACACCGCTGGACACACGATGAGAACTTCTGCGCCAACGGCCTGATTGCTGCCGACCGTACTCCACATCCCGCCCTGAACGAAGTCAAGAAAGTATACCAGTCCATCTGGATGCAGGAAGACTTTACCACAACTCCGGGACAAATCCGGATGGAGAATTATTTCCTGTTTACCGACTTGAACAGTTTTGACTACGTCTGGGAGTTGTACGCCGACGGCGAACGTATTGATGCCGGACAGTGGCAGGTGGAAGGGAAGCCGGGCGCAGCACAGCTGGTTGTAGTACCCTATAATGCCTCACGTGTCGGGACGGACAGGGAATATTTCCTGACGGTGAAAGCCCTGACACGCCAGGCGACAGAGCTGGTTTCGGCCGGCCACGTCATAGCCGAAGAACAGTTCCTGCTCTATTCGCCGGCGAAACGACGTGCCGCGAATACTGGCGAAAGCGTCAAGATTCAGCACACCGACCAGGCGGTTACCTTCACCAGCGCTGACGGGATGGTCAGCGGAAAGATTTCCAGGCAAAATGGCCGTCTGTTTGAATATACGTGCAATGGAAAGCCGTTGCTTGCACAGGCTCCCGTTCCCCATTTCTGGCGTGCTCCTACGGACAACGACTTCGGCCGCCACCTCCAACGCACCTCCAACCTTTGGAGGAACGCCGGCGAGAGCCTGACACCGCCGGCCGAGCTTGACATTTCCGTGCTGGAGGGCGATGTTGTCATCCGCGTCGAACAGAAAATCAATTATCTGGACATTCCCTACATTACGCAATACCGTATCCGCCCCGACGGTTCCGTCGAAGTTTCGGGCACGATGAACCTAGCCGGCAAAAACCTGCCCGAACTGGTACGCTTCGGTATGAAAATGCAACTTCCGGTACAGTTTGACCGGGTTACCTACTACGGTCGCGGACCATGGGAAAACTATAACGACCGTAATACGTCAGCTTTTGTAAAAAAATACAGTTGTTCAGTCGACGAGTTGAATTACGACTATATCCGTCCGCAGGAAAACGGCTACCGGACAGACGTGCGCTACGTTGCCTTCACCGATGCCTCCGGTGCCGGCCTCCGGTTTGAGGAAAGCGTTACCAATCGCATCAGTTTCAACGCTCGCCATAATCCGGACGAAGATCTTGACGCCGGATTCGGGAAGAAGCAAATGCACCCCACGGACATATATCCGCGCAACAGCCTGTTTGTCAACATCGACCTCACGCAAATGGGTGTCGGCGGCGATGACTCTTGGGGCGCTAAGCCGTTAGACAAATACCGCCTGCTGGATGAGGTGTACTCTTATACCTTCCTTATCAAACCGGCCATAAACAGAAGATGATTTCCAATATGGAGAATGGAACATTATTTTACAGTTCATCATTAAGCATGCGGACCCTACCGTCAACATTCCCATGCTTTTTTCCCCGGTGAATTACGAATTGTTTCGTTCTCCATTCCAAGCTGACCCGGCTGAGGAATTAAAAAAATGATGCTGCTTTCTTTTTGCTTTCCTGTTTTTTTGTTACTTTTGCCTCCCGAAAAGCATGGCGAGATAGCTCAGCCGGTTAGAGCGCATGATTCATAATCATGAGGTCGGGGGTTCAATCCCCCCTCTCGCTACCAGACAATTGGCAGTTTCTTAATGGATTGCCTTTTTTATTTAGCTTCATAATTTGCCATATTTACGCTATTTTGAAGCTGTCTTTTTTACGAATGTTTTACGGGAAAACATAGTCTATGACCTGCCTGTTTGCATTGTCTATCAACGTCCAGTCACGCTCTATGTATATGTCGGCCATCTTTGTTTCGGCACTGATATGATTCAGGCATTCGTCTATGTCCGATTTGGATATGCGACACTTGTTTCGCGCAATGGTCGCCCAACTGTGACGGACGTAGTATGTGGAAAGCTCTACGTCAAGATTGCATTTTTGGGCGATGGCTTTCAGACCCTTGTTTACACTCGACACAAAAATATGCGATGTGGAATAACGACGGTGAAAGCTAAAGGCGCGTTCGCCCTGTCCATCCCGATACTTCCTGATTAAAGACGCCGCCTCCGGTTCTATGCGTATTGAAATCAACGCTTCGTCGCTTCGCCTGCCACTTGTTTTCGAGCGTTTGTATGTCAGACGTCCGTCCTCGATGTCAGTCACCCTGAGTGCGTACATATCCTTGCAATTCATTCCGACAAAAAGAAACGATAGCATAAATACGTCTCTGGCGAGTACGGCGCGACTTGCATCATCCAGCTCGCTGTCCGTCAACAGAAAGATTGACCGTATGATCTCCGGCGGCAGATTCCGCTTTCCAGGCTGAGGGAACCTGGGCATTTTGTATTTTTTGAACGGATAATGCGTAATGCGTATCCTGCCCGCATCTTCGTCGTTGTATTCGTCACGGGCGCGATTGAAGACGGTGCGAATGTCCGTCATATAACCGTTGACGGTGCGGTCGGAAACGGGTTTATTTTTTATCGTTACCGGCGTGCCAGACTGGTTTATTCGAGTTATGATGCGCTCGTGTCGGAGGTATTGCTCAAAATCAGCCAGCATATTCGCCGTCAAATTATTTATCGGCAAACCTTTTGGACTAAAATCTTTCAGCGCGTTTAGCGTGGTAAGTAAGCGCCCCACGGAACGACCTTTCTGTTTTTCGCGTTCGTGGTATGCAAACCCGAAATCAAGAAAGTCAATTTCTTTGTCTCCGTCGTCCGGACGGTTTGCCGTCATATTTTCAAAGTGGCGGGCAAGTTCCCGTGCGGAGTATTGGTATATGTCCACCCCAAGATGTAATTTTTCCTTCTCGAACAGCTCTATCCGGCGCATCAGTTCGGCAATGACGAACGAATCCTTCGGTTCAAATATGCCCTTTCTTCTGGTTTGGTTTATCCGATGGACGGTGACGTAGTATTCCGTGCCGATGTAGGCCGTTTTGCGCTGCCAGTACAAGCGTATGGACACGGGGTATTTGCCGTCTCTCCGTTCCTGATGACGGAATACCGAAATTTTGAATGTTGCCATGAGATGCCTTTTTATATCCGGGACGGTCGACTGTCTTTGTTACCGTCTTTGTTCCGTTTTGCTCTCGTTCCCCTTGTCGACGCCTTATTTATTCCCTTCTTTAGCCATAATGATGCAAATATAGAGCGATTTACTCAAACACAATCCGCATATTCGCCTATTTTTTCCCTGTTGCTCCAAGGTATGCCCACCAAATTATTTTTCGCATTCAGGAAATCAATATACGGGTTTAATTTTTCGCTTTTATAGCCCGGAGCGCGGTCGTTGATTACGGCTATTTTCTTTTTTATGTAAGGCGCATAGGGAGAACCGTCTATCAGGTCAAACATCATGCCGGCTTTCGCTATGCTGCCGACAAAATAAGATTCGCCGGAGCCTGTTATGTAATTAATCGGATAAAATCCGTCCGCCTTTGTTATGACTGCACTAAACCTCACATGCTTAAAATCGTCGCCAATGCCGGAATTAAACTTTATTTCCTTCCTGCTTGCAATTGTCGCAAGATAATCATTTGCCTGCTTTTTAAATCTCCGTATATTCGTCGCCTCTTTTTCGTCAACGAATGGAACAAAGGAGGCGCTGACGATTGCGGAAATAAAATTGGATAAATCATATACCAGATTGGGGACAAGATTAAAATCATTCGTCTTCTTATAATAAAATATTTTCCCCTTTCCTTCCGTCTCGCTTATCCGATAGAATTCGTAGTAGCAGGTAAACAGCCTGTCAAAGCATTGAGCTTCTCTCGGCATGGATACGCCATAGTATTCATCGTTCACCCATCCTCCGTCCGTGACAATGTATTCGCCTTTCTTTTGGGTTATAAATACGGATACGAACATGTCGCCGGTCGTAGAGGCCGGGGTTATGACTTCTATGCTGTTCCCGTGTATCTTGAAATTCCACAGGGAATGATAGGACTTGACAATATGTTCAAAAACCGCTTTCATTATGCAAATGTAATACTTTCCAACGGGTCTTCATCGCCTTGAGGAAATAAATCTCCAGGCAGGATTTTTAATTCGGGAATATCAGTCCGGTATCGTATATTTGATTCCTGACAGAAATCCGGGAACCCGATATTAATATCACACAATGCTTTTGCTTCGGCCTCGGATTTTAATTTTTCCGTTTTGTAGGCGATG
>JAIRXI010000290.1 GCA_031268395.1 Tannerella sp.
CTTTGTTCAAAAATGGAATGACGGCCGTATCATTGCAGGACAAAACCGTCAGTCATCCTTTTTGTCAGGAAACCGGCTTGCGTTTTTAGCTTTCTGGAATGCCACCGGCGAGAGTCCCGCATGTTTTTTGAAGAACTTGCCGAAGGTCGACTGGTCGGGGAAGTGCAGTCTGTTGGCTACTTCCTGCACACTGATGACCGGCATCTTCAGCAGGCCCTTCGCTTCCACCATCAGGCCCTCCTGTATCCACAGACTGGCCGAACGGCCGCTCTCCTCCTTCAACACGAGCGAAAGGTACTGTGGCGTGATACACAGTTTGTCGGCGTAGAACGAAACTTCGTGTTCCCCGGTGCAGTGTTTGGAGAGCAGTTTCAGGAAGTTGGCAAAGATTTCCTCCCTGCGCGTCAGTACCGGCGAAAAGATATTTTCCTTGCGTGAGAAAAAGAAATTACCCGTGTCCAAAAAGAAAATTTTCAACGTATCGACCACAATTTCTCTATAGAATACGTGTGTCTTCTGTTTCATGCGCGTCAGCAACACTTGCAGATCGCCATACAGAGTGCGGAACTCCTCCGGCTCGAACATGCAAAACGGGGTTTTCTTCAGTTGCATATAGGGAATCAGCGGCGTGCCCGAGCGCGACGACGAATGGCCGTTCTCTTCCAGCAGTGATTTGGAGAGCAGCAGCGCCCAGCACTTGAAATCCTGTGTGATGTGTACCAGTTGCGCGATGTGGGTCGGCAGAATCCACAGTATCCCGTTTTCCCGCACCCGGTGTGTGATATAGTCTATCGAAAACGTCATTTCGCCCTTCATGACGCCGATAAATATCAGCCCCCCGTGGCGCGCGGGCGCAGGGAAACTGATCCTGTTGGCGTCCAGCCCCGAAGGCAAGTGATCAAATTCCATCAGAACCACATCGTTCTGGAAGTTCTCCAGCAACACCAGGGCGTCTTTGTATTCCTTCAAATCCCGTAATAAGTCAGCAATCATAATTCCGGTTCATTTTTCTGTTATGAAGAGGCAAAGATAGGCATTTTTTTTGTCAGAGTTTTGTTTTTTACCAGTATTTTTCTTCCATTCTTAAGAATAAAAGCTTTTCGACATGTTTGTACCTTTATTTTGACCAGTTTTGTAACAGGATACACCTTTTCGGTCTACCTGATTCCAGCTACTTTTGTGGCGTAATTTTCAACGGAGATTCATGTTAAGGGAACATATAATAGAAACGGCGCTCGACTTGTTTGCCCGCTACGGGATAAAGAAAGTCAGCATGAATGACATTGCCCGGACGGCAGGCGTGTCGAAGCGGACGCTGTACGAGTTCTTCAGCGACAAGGAAACGTTACTGAAACAGGTGACGGGGGCAACCTACCTGCGCATGAGCGCGTCTTTCGGCAAAGTGGCGGAAGACACGCACACGGCGCTGGAGGCGCTGCTGCTCTTCAACGAACAGATGATGGACAAGCCCACGTGGTACTGCACCGCCTTCTATACCGACATCAAACGTTATCCCGGAGTCTGGGAACAGATTACGGCCTACAAGCAAACGTTCCTGGATACCGTTACCCTCCTGATGAAACGGGGAATCCGCGAAGGCGTGTTCGACCCGGGCATCAATTTCGACATCGTCCGGCTGCTGATGCGGTCGCACATGAGCATGTCGCCGCCCGCCGAACTGTTTGGCGTCTTTCCGCCCGCCGACGTATACAATGCCGTTTTCCTGATCTTTGTCCGCGGCATTTGCACCGAAAACGGCCGGAAAATCCTGGAACGTTACGAGACAAGGAAACAGTCCAGAATACTGGTGCAATGAAAAGCGGGCATTCTTTGTCCGTTCTTTCGGGCGTTTCGTCGGGAAAAAAGGCTGACTTGGTCGATCGCACATTGCAGGGAACAGGCATGGCATCTACCTTTGTCGCAAAAAAACGGGAAAGCGTTTCCCCGGATTTGAATGAACGAATGTAGCAAGTATAATATGAATAAAAAAGGAATATGAAACGATTGGTAAACGGAAAAACGGCAGGTATGGCCGGTATGATGTTCTTCTTCTGCGCTTCGGTATCCGCCGCGGGAGCCGGAACGGATTCGCTGCGCACGGTGCAGGACACGCTGACGCTCCGGCTGGAGCAGGCCATTGACATAGCCCTGAGCGAAAGCCCGTCCGTGCGTGTGGCCGACTTGGAGATCGAAAAGAAAAGGTATGCAAAGAAATCCGGCGAATCGGCTCTCTATCCGCAGATCGACGCCGTCGGGCAGTACAGCCGGACGCTCAAGAAACAGGTAATGTATATGGACGACGCGTTCGACTTCAACGCCATGCTCTCGCCCATTGTGGAGCCGCTGGTCAAGGGCGCGGAGCAGACGCTGGCCGAAACCACGCCCGGATATGCGCCGGGCACGTTTGCACGGAACGTCGCCGCCAACACGCCCCCGCCGGTCGACCAGGGCGACCAGGGAATCGCCGTCGGACGCGACAACAACTGGACGGGCGGATTCAATGTCAACTGGGCGGTCGTAGCGCCGGCGCTGTGGAAAAGCCTGGAAATATCGAGCCTGGACGTCGAAGTGGCCGTCGAAAGCGCCCGGTCGTCCAAAATCAACATGGTCAATGCCGTCCGCAAGGCCTACTACGGCGTGCTGCTGGCCATGGACGCGCGCAGGGTGTTGCAGGAGAGTTATGACAATGCCATCCTGAGCCATACCAATATCCGGGACAAGTTTCAGCAGGGACTGGTTTCCGAATTTGACCTGATACGGGCAGACGTGAACGTCAAAAACATCAAGCCCGACCTGATTCAGGCGGAGAATGCCTGCAACCTCGCCACGCTCTCGCTCAAGGCGCTGATGGGCATCGACATCGACCGGCCCGTTGCCGTGGAAGGCAGCCTGCTGGACTACGAGGCCGGCCTCTACGCCGAACTCGTAAAGATCGACACGTCGCTGACGCACAACTCCGACCTGCGGCAGTTCGACCTGCAGAGCGAACAGCTGCAAAAGTCGCTGGAACTCTACCGGGCGCAGTATTATCCCGTAATCGCCATCACGGGCAACTACATGTACATGTCTATGAACAACGATTTCAAGTTCGGAGACTACCGCTGGAATCCCTATTCGACCATCGGGCTGAGTATTTCCATCCCGCTGTTCGACGGATTCAAAAGGCGGAACGACGTCCGCCAGACCAAAGTCTCGCTGGAACAGATGAAATGGCGGCGCGAAGACATCGTCCGCAACCTCAAGCTGGCCATAGATAACAATATCAACAACATGACCAACTACGTCGAACAGGTGATTTCGACCCGGGACGTCGTAGTGCAGGCACACAAGGGATACGAAATTTCCCGCAAGCTCTACGACACGGGCATGGGCACGCTGCTCGACGTAAACAACGCCCAGCTGGGCCTCACGCAGGCCAGCCTGGCTTTCAACCAGGCCATCTACAATTTCCTGGTCTCGAAAGCCGACCTGGACAAGACGCTGGGCATGAATCCCGACCATCCGGTAACGGAACAGGCGTACCTCAAGTAAAGCAGTTCAAATCAGTTATATCAACAGGAATGAATATATGAAAACGATGAATTTATTCAAAGGAATGGTTCTTTTCGCAGGATGCGCCCTGACCGCCTGCGGAGGGACGCAGCAGGAAGCTGCCAAAGAACCGGCAAAGGTAAAGGTCAGTACGACCGTTGCGCAGTTGCAAACCGTGGACGATATCTCCACCTACACCGGCAACGTGCAGGCGGACGTCATCAACCACATCACGCCGACCATGCCGGGGCGTATCGAAAAGATTTTTGCGGAGATCGGCGACCGCGTGACCCGGGGGCAGTTGCTGGTACAGATGGAATCCTCCAGCCTGCAGCAGCAGACCACGCAGCTGGCTAACCTGGAACGGGATTACAACCGCTACAGCGAACTGCTGAAAGTCGGCGGCATTGCCCAGCAGCAGGTCGACCAGATCAAAACGCAGATCGACGTCCTGAAAACGGTCATCCAGAACCTGCAGGACAATACGCAACTGCGCAGCCCCATCAACGGGGTGGTCACGGCACGCAACTACGACAACGGCAATGTCTTTGCCCAGCTGCCCATCCTGACCGTGCAGCAGCTGAACCTCCTGAAAGTGATCGTCAACGTTTCGGAATCCTATTTCACCCGGGTGAAGGTCGGGATGCCGGTGCGCATCCGCCTGGACGTCTACGGCGACGAGGAGTTCACGGGCAAAGTCAGCCTGATCTATCCGACCGTCGACGCGGCAAGCCATACGTTCGGCGTGGAAGTGATGATTGACAACCGCAACATGAAGGTGCGGCCGGGAATGTATGCCCGCGTCCTGCTGAACTTCGGCGCCAGCCAGAGCGTGGTGGTTCCCGATCTGGCCGTACAGAAACAGGCCGGCGCCAACGACAAGTATGTCTATGTGGTGAAAAACGGCGTGGCGGAGTACCGGAAGGTCGAACCGGGACAGCGCCTGGATACGCATTACGAACTCCGTTCGGGCGTTGCCGCGGGCGAGGAGGTGGTCACGGCCGGCCATGCCCGCCTGATTGACGGCTCGCCTGTTGAAATAATCAGGGAATAACCGGATGACCGTTTTTTTGAATCGATCACCCTTTAGCAAGTTATACGCATGAGTTTATATGAAACCGCGGTACGGAAACCCATTTCCACCGCACTGATATTTATTGGCATCGCCATCATCGGCCTGTTTTCGTTCACCCGGCTGCCGATCGACCTGTTTCCCGACATGGAGGCCAACACGCTGAGCGTCATCACGGCCTATCCGGGTGCCAGTGCGTCGGACATCGAGACAAACGTCACCCGCCCGATGGAGGACATCCTCAACACAGTCGAGAACCTGAAGGAGATCACTTCGCAGTCGAAAGACAACATGTCCATCGTCACGCTCGAATTTGATTACGGCGAGGATATAGACCTGGCGACCAACGACGTGCGCGACAAGATTGAAATGATACGCTCGTCGCTGCCCGACGCCGTGACCAACCCGATCATCTTCAAGTTCAGCATGGACATGATCCCAGTGGTCATGTATTCGGCCACGGCGAAGGAAAGCGTCAACGCCCTGTACAAGATACTGGACGAGAAGATCGCCAATCCGCTGAACCGTGTGGAGGGCGTGGGCACCGTGTCGGTCATGGGCGCGCCGCAGCGCCAGATACAGGTCAACGTGTCGCCCGAAAAACTGGAAGCCTACCAGCTGACGGTCGAGCAGATCGCCAGCATCATCCAGGCGGAGAACCTGAACATCCCCGCCGGCAGTTTCGACATCGGCACGGAGACCTACGCCCTGCGCATCGAAGGCGAGTTCAAGGCCAGCGAACAGCTGCTCGCCGTTGTGCTCGGAAGCCGCGGCGGACGAAACGTCTACCTGCGTGATGTGGCTACGGTCAGCGACACGATCGAAAGCCGCGTGCAGGAATCCTACACCAACGCGGTAAAAGGCGCCATGGTCATGGTGCAGAAACAGTCCGGCTCCAATACCGTGGCTATTGCCAACAAGGTGAACGCGCTCATACCCGAACTGCAGAAAACGCTACCGCCCGACATACAGCTCTCCCTGATTATGGACTCGTCGGACTTCATCCGCCACTCCATTGATTCGCTCACCGAAACGATCCTGCTGGCCATCATCTTCGTGGTGTTCGTGGTACTGTTCTTCCTCGGACGCTGGCGGGCGACCTTCATCGTCGCGCTGGCCATTCCGATCTCCCTGATAGCCTCGTTCATCTATCTGATGCTGACGGGGAGCAGCCTCAATATCATCTCCCTCTCGTCGCTGACGATTGCCATCGGACTGGTGGTGGACGACACCATCGTGGTGCTCGAAAACGTGACGAAGCACATCGAGCGGGGCAGCTCGCCCAAGCAGGCGGCCATCTATGCCACCAACGAGGTGGGCGTGGCCGTGATCGCCTCGACGCTGACCATCGTGGCCGTCTTCCTCCCGCTGACGATGACTACCGGCCTGGCCGGCGTCATGTTCGGCGAACTGGGGTGGATGGTGACGATCATGATCACGATGTCTGTGGTGGTAGCCCTCTCGCTCACGCCCATGCTCTGCTCGCAGATGCTGCGCCTGACCAACACGCAGGGACGCGCCTTCGACCGCCTCTACGAACCGGTCAAACGCATGCTCGACCGCCTCGACATCGCCTATGGACGCCTGGTCAACCTGTGTGTGCGCCACCGCTGGAAAACCCTGCTCGTCTGTTTCGGCGTCTTTTTCGTCATCATGGCCTTTGCCGTCGGCCGGATGAAGTTCGACTTCATGCCGGCGTCCGACAACAGCATGATTACGGCCGAAATCTACCTGCCGACCGGCACGCGCATGGAAGTGGCCCGCGCCACGGCCCTGAAGATCGACATCCTGATACGGGAGAAATACCCGGAGGTGAAAACGCGTTCGTTCGACGTCGGGCAGGCGGATGAGGACAATACCTTCGCCGCCATGCAGAACAACGCCACCAACCTGATTTCCTTCTGGATGCGCTGCACGGAACGCAACGAGCGCGACCGCTCCATCTATGACATTGCCGACGGCCTGCGCAAAGATCTCGACAACATGCCCGAACTCTACAAATACGTGGTCTCGCCCGGCGGAGGCGGTGGACTCATGGGTACGGGCGCCAGCGATCTGGAAATGGAAATCTACGGCTACGACCTGGCTACGACCGATGCCGTGGCGGCCGAGATGAAAGCGCGCCTGGCCTCGGTCGACGGACTGCGCGACATCATCATCACGCGGCAGGACTATCGCATGGAATATCAGATTGATTTCGACCGCGAGAAACTGGCGGAAAACGGACTGAACTCCGCCACGGTTGCCGGTTTCGTGCGCAACCGCATCAATGGAACCTTCACCTCCAAGTACCGCGAAGACGGCGACGAGTACGACATTGTCGTGCGCTACGACGAGAAATACCGCCAGTCGCTGGCAGAAATCGAAAACATCCTGGTGTACAACAGCACCGGCGTGCCGATTCGCGTCCGCGAACTGGGGAAAGTGGTCGAACGGTATACGCTGCCGCAGATCGACCGGCAAAACCGCGAACGGGTGAACACGGTGCAGGGCACGCTCTACAATGCGGCGCTGAGCGACGTGGTGGCCGGGGCCGAGCGAGTGATCGCCGAGATGCGCGCCGACGGGAAACTGCCGTCCGAGATCGGCGTCCAGATCGGCGGGTCGAGCGAAGACCAGCAGGATACCAACCGCGACCTGGGACTGCTGATGGTGCTCTGCGTCCTGCTGGTATACATTGTGATGGCGGCGCAGTTCGAATCGCTTACCTATCCGTTCATCATCGTCCTGTCGCTCACGTTCGGACTGGCCGGCGTCTTCCTCGGACTGACGCTGACCGGCAAGCCCGTCAGCCTGATGACGATGGTGGGCATCGTGATGCTGATCGGCATTGTCGTCAAAAACGGCATCGTGTTCATCGACTACGCCAACCTCAACCGCGAGCGGGGCATGTCGATCGACCGGGCGATCATCTCTGCCGGGCGTTCGCGTCTGCGTCCGATCCTGATGACCACCGCCACGACGGTGCTCGGCATGATCCCCATGGCCATACCGCGCGGCACGGGTTCGGAGATGTGGCAGCCGATGGGTATCGCCATCGTCTTCGGGCTGTCGTTCGCCACGCTCCTGACGCTCCTCTACGTGCCGGCGCTCTATTCCATCTTCGGCGCCAGCGGCATACTGCGCAAACGGAAAAAATACAGAAAACTATACAGACAGAGATGAAAGCAATATTTATTCCCTACAACCAGGCGTTCAAGGAACGTCTGGTTGACCTGCTCGACCGGATGAACATCCGCGGCTTCACGATGTGGGACACGGTGCAGGGGCGGGGCAGCCTCCGCGGCGAACCGCATTACGGCAACCATGCCTGGCCGACGCTCAACTCGGCCATCCTGACCGTCGTGCCCGACAACCGGGTCGACGACCTGCTCAAACAGCTCCATGCCCTGGACATGGAGAAGGAACAGCAGGGCCTTCATGCGTTCGTCTGGAACATCGAGCAGAGCATCTGACTTCGGCTTCCTCGCCCGTCCCGGTCGGGACGGGCGAGGAGAAGCCGCTACTGCCGGATAAACCCTTTTTCTTTTTTCATCCTCCTCCGTATATACCGGGGGCAGACCGTCCGGACCACATTCCGAGGTTTGCCGCTATCTGGACAGGCGCTTCCCGTTTATTCCAAAATGTCCGTTAGCGCTTATGTGTATGACGCGCCAACATCCGGTTTCGGCAGCAATGGATCACCTGTAAAACCCTGTGTTTTTTCTGATAACAAACGGGGCACCGGTAAAACCCATGTGTTCATGGAACGAAGCGCTTGATGATAGCTGCACGGCAAACCTGCGGTTCGGACAGATACCCTCCTTTCCACCTCATTTTAATAACAAAACAACCTCTGTAGCAGATGATGATCATACAGGCGGACCTCATTACCTCCTTCATCCCCGGTTATAAATAATAAGGTAATGAGGTTTTGCCGAAGGGTTCATGCCTTGCCTGCGCTACG
>JAIRXI010000309.1 GCA_031268395.1 Tannerella sp.
ATGAACGGGAGCGCCAGCCATTGCGCGCCGTTCATCGTTCAAAGATCATCGTTCATCGTTAAATTCACCAGCCCGGATTCTGTTTCAGGTTCGGGTTCAGGGTCAGTTCATCCTGCGGGATGGAATACAGGTAGTCCTGATTTTCCCGGAACTGATACCCGTTGGGCAGGAAACTGGTCCAGTAATCCACCAGACCGTTTTCATCCAGCGCGACGGTATATTCCGGAAATTCGCTCTGAAGGAAAGGATAACCTTTTGGTCGCTTGCCTTTAAACAGTTTGTGGGCTGCCCAGCGCATCAGGTCTTCGTCGCGCTGACCCTCGAGGGCCATCTCCACACGGCGTTCGCGGCGTATTTCATACAGCGCGTCCGAAACGGGATAGCCGTAATCGATACGGGTCGGGTCGGCGCTTTGCGGATTCACCGTGAAGTCGGGCATGCCTGCACGCCTGCGCAACAGGTTCAGCTGTTCGGCAGCCACCGTCCCGTCCAGTTCGCATTTGGCTTCGGCATAGTTAAGCAGCACTTCGCCATAGCGGAAGATCAGATAACCGGTCTCGCTTTGCGGATTGCCCGGATCGCCGGCTGCCGGCGAAGACGGGTTGGAAGTCTTTTTCGGTTCGAAGCCGGTTTGACACAGCCAGTTTGCCCCGTCATTCAATCCCGGACGCACAAAATACTGGTTCGTGGCAATGCCCATCAAATCACCCGGCGCCCATACGGTCGCTTTCAGGCGCAGGTCGCAGTCGGCAGCAATTTTGGTCAGAAAATCGTTGCCCTTCACCGTTTGGCCGACATTCACATAGTCGTAGGGTTTGCCGTCTTTGCCGAGGAAGGAAGTCACCAGTTCCCATGTGACCCCTTTACCCGAATTGCGTTCCGTGACATAGTGCTGCGCATTGTTGGTCATTCCGTCGGCGCTGCTGAAAGCCCTGTAAAGCAGTACTTCGTTGACGCTCGACATGTTGTCCAGCCCGAACATTTCGTAGTAATCCGTTTCGGGGCTGTCGTTGTCGTATATGCCCACGGTATAGTTGCCGCTGATCAGTTCTTCGGCCGCGCTGACCGCCTGACGGAAATATTTGTTCGGATCGGCGCCGGGCGTTCCGAACGCGTCGTTGGCATGATACTTCTGCCACGTGCCTTCATAGAGCGCCACGCGGGTCTTGAAGGCCAGCGCCGTTTCGCGGTTGAGATGCTGGTTGTTTACTTCCGAACGCAGGCTCAGATATTCCACCGCCTTGTCCAGGTCGGCAAGAATGTTGTCCGCCACTACCGTGCGTGAATCGCGGGGACGGGTAAGCCCCTCCTCGTCGTCAATCTGCAGGGCGCTGGTGTACCACGGCACGTCGCCGTATTTCTTCAGCAGTCCGAAATAAAACCAGGCACGGAAGAAATGCGCCTCGCCGACGGAATGTCGGTAGAAGTCGAAAGCGTCCGTACATTTTTCGTAATTGTCGAAGAAAATGTTGACGTTCCGGATGTTCGTCCAGTCGCCGCGCCAGTTGCCGGTAGCCGGCGTGCGCTGGCCGTTCAGGATCGAACTCAGCGAGGAATGCACGATGTCGTCCGAATCGCCGGTGTCGCTGTGAACCATTTGAGAACCGCCCAGATTGGGATAAAACTGCACGACATAGTTTTCGAGGTCGGCCGAGGTCGACCAGTAATCGTTGGAACTGATGCGGTCGAGCGGTTGCATGTCAATAAAATCCTCGCACGAGTTGAAAAGCAGTCCGGTGCAAAGGATACCGATATATACTATTATCTTTTTCATATTATTGAATATTTAATTATTAAACAGTTAATAAGTGACGGTCAGACCGAAAGAACAGACCCGGTCGGCTCCGTAAGTCGCGGAAGCGCCGTTGGGTATTTCGGGGTCGATTCCGGCAGGCAGTTTGGAGAAAGTCAGCAGGTTTTCGCCCGAAAAGAAGAACCGGACGTTTGCCAGATACAGTTTCGACGTCAGACTGCGGGGAAGGGTATATCCCAGCTGCACGTTCGACAGCCGCAAATAACTGCCGTTTACCAGGTAACGGGTATTTGCATTGTTAGCGTTCTTGTTCTGCTCCGTTCCGTTAAGGTAGGGGCGGGGCCACCACGAGTCGGTGTTGATATTGGCGTCGCCTTCGTACAGTCCATAGTAGGTCGTTCCGGGTTCGTCGCGGAAATAGTCCAGATTCCGCGTTTGCAGGTTGCCTTCCCACCAGGACGAATTAAATCCCCAGTAGAGGTTGCCGTTGCTTCCGAACCAGATGTCCCGTTTCAGGCCGGTCCAGAGGGTTGAAAAATCAAATCCCCTGTAGTTGAATCCGACCGTCAGGCCCGTGATGTAATGCGGCTGGTCATTGCCAATGATCGACAGGTCGCCGTGGTCGGATACCGTATTTGTGCCGTTGTTAACCTTGCCGTCGCCGTTGATGTCTTCATACTTGACGTCACCCGTGCGCCAGGTAGCGCCGAGAAATGTCAGGTCGGTTTTGGCCAGGTACGCATCCAGGTCTGCCTGCGTGCGGAACAGGTCATTCACCGTATAGCCCCAGATTTCGCCGACGGCTTTCCCTTCGTACCAGGTAGAAAGCGTGCCGGTCGGATTGTTGTACTTCGTCACCACGGAGGTGTAGTCCGACAGGTTGAGATTCAGGAAGTAGGAAAAATCGCTGTTGATGCGGTGCTTCCAGTTCAGCGACACGTCCCATCCGCGTGTGCGGAGCGTGGCATTGTTGGTATTGGGCACGCTTGCACCCAGTACGCCCGGTTTGGCTTCCGACGGTCCGATCATGTCGGTTGTCACATTTTCAAAGACATTGATGTTGGCCGACAACCGGTTTTGCAGGAAGGAGGTCTCGAAGCCCAGATTCTTGCTTGTGGACGTCTCCCACGTCAGGTTGCGGTTGACGATGCCCGGCGCCGAGGTATAGCCGATCCTGCGGCTTCCACCCGGACTGAAGATCCATCCCAGCTGGCCCGTCTGTATCGGGATCAGCTCAAGGTCGGTATAGGGACTGACGTTCTGGTTACCCAGCTGACCCCACGAAGCCTTTACCTTGAGTGTATTGACGTATGGTTCGATGCTCTTCCAGAACTGTTCTCCGTGCAGGTTCCAGCCGACGGAAGCCGAGGGGAAGAATCCCCAGCGGTTGCCGCTGCGGAACACATACGTGCCGTCGTAGCGGGCGTTGAGCTCAAGCATATATTTGTTGCGGAAATTATAGTTCAACCGTCCGAAATAGCCCTGGGTGGCGTTATGCCCGAGCGATTCGGACAGTTGGACGCTACCCGTAGCCGTCTGGAACGAAGGTACGGCTTCTACAATCAAATCGGTTTTATAACCCCAAACCTGGTCGCTCGTTCCTTTCTCGAACTGCATGCCCGCCATGACGGAGAAATGGTTGTCTTTGGCGATGTCAAATTCGTAAGTCGTGAAGATATTCGTATTCCAGTAATAATTGTCGTATTTCGTCTTCGCGAGATTGGTCGGTTTGGTTTCGCCAAGCGCAAACGGCGTATTGTCCACGTGGTATTCCCATGCGCTGAGGTGCGTATTCGCCGTGTTGTGCGACTGGGTGTTGTAGGCAAAATCGGCATTGATTTTCCATCCTTTCAACGGCCGGATTTCCGTCCTGAAATTATTCCAGTAATCCAGGTTTTTATTCTTTTCCGTGCCCGACAGGAGATAGGGAATCATGGAGGCATGAGCATAATTACCCCAGCCGTCGTAGAGCGGAGAGAAGGGATAGACCCAGCGGGTAGTGTAGTTCAGCATGTTCGTATAGCCGCCTCCGTTCCAGTAGCTGCTGCGCTCGCGGTATTTCTGCGAGAAGCGCGTCTCGTAGCTGAAATCCCACCAGTCGGCGATCACGATGTTCAGTTTGCCCAGCAGGTTCATTCGCTGGAAGATGTCGTTACCATAGTTGAGTACGCCGTCCTGATCGAGGAAGCCGCCCGAAAAATAGTATGACGCCTTGTCGGTACCGCCCTGCAGCGAGAGGTCGTGCTTCTGGTTGACGCTGTTGCCGTAATAGATGTCCCACCAGTTATTGTTGGCATAGCCGTTCTGGGCGCTGTCCCAGGTGTTTCCGTTCGGGAAAGCGCCGGAAGTAATATCGGCTCCTGCAGGATAGTCGGGCAGCAGTTGGCGTAACCGGTTCCAGTCCTGATTCTGAAATGCAACGATCCGGTCGATAATAGCTTCGCTAAAGGGCGTGCCTCCCGCATTCCGTCCCGCTTCGTTCTGCACGCGGGTATAGGTCCACGAATCAAGCGGGGTGGGCAGCTTCTGGGCCGAATTGACCATCAGCTGACCGGAATAGGTAGCCTTGATTTTTTCGCTCTTTTTGCCGTTTTTGGTGGTAATAAGGATCACGCCGTAGGGAGCGCGTGCGCCGTAAATCGCCGATGAGGCAGCATCTTTCAATATGGAAATAGATTCGATGTCATCGGGATTGAGCAGGTTCATGTCACCCGGAAAGCCGTCGATCAGGATGTAGGGACTGCCTCCGTTGAGCGAGCCTACGCCGCGTACAGTTACGCTCATGTCGGCGCCCGGCTGGAATCCCGCATTGTTGAGGGAGAAGTTCATGCCCGGAGCCAGACCGCGGATGGATTGCGACACGTTGCCGGAGGGACGCTGTGCCAGACGTTCGTTAGTGATTACATCTACCGCGCCCGTCAGGTTCACTTTCTTCTGCGTACCGTAGCCGACGACTACGATTTCATCAAGCGTACGCGAATCTTCCAACAGGGTAACATTCAGCACGCTTTGGTTGGCCGTAGCGATTTCCTGTGAGATATAACCGATAAAAGAAACCTGCAAAACGGCATTTTCCGCTACCAACAGCGAGAAGCGTCCGTCCGTGTCCGTTGCCGTTCCGTTCACCGCGCCCTTTTCGATGATGTTCGCGCCGATTACCGGCTCGCCTGTAGCGTTGGTAACGATTCCGCTGACCTGCCTTTTTGCCTGCATCGTTTCCGACACACGATCTTCCGCAAATGCAAGGGAAGATGAAATTGCAATTGTCAGCAACATAAAAAATGCTTTTTTAAAAATCATAATAAAATTCATATTAGTTTGTTTAATTATTATTGTTATTAAAATTGGCCGCACGTTTTATTCTCCCCGGTATCCATACTGTCCCGGAACGCCGACCGTCTCTGTTTGTATTAATGTATAGACGTTTTTCTGTTTTATGTTTTATTCCATAGGCATTTCGTTTTTTTTAAGTTATGTTAATTAATTGAGAATTATACTTCGCGCGGGGTAATTTTGTGCATTGTTTTTCATAGTCACTACGGTCTTCCCCGTCATTGCGACCTCCCTCTCCGCTGGCGCGGGCTTGCAGCCCGTGCCGTTCTGTTGGCTATTGAACGGCACGGACTGCAAGTCCGCGCCAGCAGGAAGCAATCTCCGATGCACGACGGGATTGCTTCGTTCCTCGCAAAGACGGGACGGGGGAGACGCGATAAAGGAAGACGCGATAAAGGGAGACGCGATAAAAGAAGACGCGATAAATCGCGTCTCTACGTCGCCTGCGCTCTTTGCTGGCGCGGGCTTGCAGCCCGTGCCGTTTTGCCGGGTACCTGTCGGCACGGACTGCAAGTCCGCGCCAGCGGCGATACCGGTCGTCATTGCGAGGAACGAAGCAATCCCCGCTTGTATCGGCGATTGCTTCGTCGTTCCTCCTCGCAATGACGAGGATGTTCATCGTTAATAGTTCATAGTTCATCGTTCATCGTTCTTAATTTCATTCCGGTTCCGGCTGGCGTGCGATGTTGAATTTTACGGTTACCTGTCCGCGGTAGGCGACTTTGCCGTGTATGGTCATGGTGGCGGTGCCTACTTCGATGTTGTTGCGGTAGGTGACGTAGTAGTCTTTGGCGAAGACGAGTTCGAGGGTTGGATGCCCTTCTTCGCGGAAATAGACTTTTGTCAGCGG
>JAIRXI010000337.1 GCA_031268395.1 Tannerella sp.
CTTCCGAGCGGATGATCAATTCTTTTTGAGGGCTTTCTTCGACGTGTCCGACCACCTGCGCATCAATGCCGAACGAGCGCGAAACGTCCGTCACTGTTGCGGCGTCGGCGGGGTCGAGGTAGATTTCCAGCCGGTGACCCATGTTGAATACCCGGTACATCTCATCCCAGCCGGCGCCGCTTTGCGCCTGTATCAGGCGGAAGAGCGGCGGCACGGGAAAGAGGCGGTCTTTTATGATCCTCAGCCGGTCGACGAAATGAAGGATTTTTGTTTGCGCGCCGCCGGAGCAGTGCACCATTCCGTGAATCCGGGTACGCGGCAGGACGTCGAACAGTTTTTTCACCACCGGCGCATACGTCCGGGTGGGCGAGAGCAGCAGTTTCCCTGCATCCACCGGCACGCCTTCCACGGCGTCTGTCAAGCGCAGCGTGCCGGCATAGACCAGTTCGGCAGGCACGGCGGCATCAAAACTTTCCGGATAGTTGGCGGCGAGGTAGCGGGCAAACACGTCATGGCGCGCGGAGGTCAGTCCGTTGCTTCCCATACCGCCGTTGCAGGTTTTTTCATACGTTGCCTGCCCGAAGGAGGCCAGTCCCACAATTGCGTCGCCCGGACGGATGTTCGCATTGTCGATCACGTCGCTGCGTTTCATGCGGCACGTCACGGTGCTGTCCACGATGACGGTACGGACCAGATCGCCCACATCGGCCGTTTCGCCTCCGGTGGCATACACGCCGATGCCCTGTTCGCGCAGTTCGGCCAGAAATTCTTCCGTGCCGTTGATGATGGCGGCAATCACTTCGCCGGGAATCAGCTGTTTATTGCGCCCGATCGTGCTCGATACCAGCATGTTGTCGACGGCGCCGACGCAAAGCAGGTCGTCGATATTCATGACCAGCGCGTCCTGTGCAATGCCTTTCCATACGCTCAGGTCGCCGGTTTCGCGCCAGTAGACGTAAGCCAGCGACGATTTGGTGCCGGCGCCGTCGGCGTGCATGATATTGCACCAGGCCGGATCGCCGCCCAGGATGTCGGGGATGATTTTGCAGAAGGCGTTGGGGTAAAGCCCCTTGTCGATATGTCGAATGGCGTTGTGCACGTCTTCTTTGGACGCGCTGACACCCCGGAGGTTGTATCGCTCGCTCATAGCCGGGCCGTTTTTTGGGTTGACGAAGGCCTGGCGGCGGGCGACCGGGCCGGGGTGGCGGTTTTTGGGGTGGCCGTTGTTGGGGTTGTCGCCGTTCGGGCGGGAGCCTTGACCGGCGCGGCGGTTTTCTTTGCAGCCGGCGCGGCGGCCTTGACCGGCGCAGCAGCTTTCTTTGCAGCCGGCGGCGCGGCGGCGGCGCTGTTCAGCGGACAGGGCGGGTCGTTCTCACTGGCGGTGTCGTAATAGTACAAATGATACTGTTCGATCAGCCGGATCAGTTTGTCCCCGTATTGCGGGTCTTTGGCATAACCGCACCTGTTCAGCCCCTTTGCCCAGCCTCTGTAGTCCGTCAGGCCCAGTTTGAAAAGCGGACGGTAAAACGAACGCTCGGCAATGAAACGGGAATGGTCTTCAAAGGAGCTGTAGATATACAGGTATTTGCGAAAACAGGCGTATACGCCCGCATCATACTTGCAAATCGACATACCCTTCCAGTCGGTAGATTTCAGTCCGAAATGATTGTTGCCCGCCAGCGCCAGGTAGCTTCGTCCGCCGTTCGATTCCAGCAGGGCCTGTGCCAGCGTGATGCTGGCCGGGATCCTGTATTTTTTCTGCTGCCGGATGGCCAGCGTGCGATAGTTGTTGATATACTCCACATAGACGGGATCCATGGCCGCAGCTATTTTGGCCGTCGCCACTTTCGCCGTTCCGGTCTCCGGTGATTTCGCCTGCACGGCACAGGCCAGTAATAGGTTCATTGCAATAAACAGCAGTCTTTCAGCTCTTGTTTTCATTTATGTCGCGGACTTTCCTTGCAGTGATTATCTGAGTTTGAGCAAGTCGCCCACTTCCGGTACGAAGTCTTCATGCTTTCGGTTCATTTTATACAGGCTTTTTATCCGGATGCCATAGCGTTGCGAAATGGAATACATGGACTCGCCGGACTGCACTTGATGGTTGAGATAGGGCTTGACGGCTTTTTTTCTTTTCTTTTCGAGATAGACGTAATCGCCTTGCCGGAGCGGGAAGTCGACAGGCGCTTCGTTGTATTTTGCCAGTTTTCCGGCCTTCATGCCCAATTCCTGCGCAAGGCTCTCGAACGAATCGTCCCGGCTGGCGGTCACGTATTTCAGGCCGTATATTTTGCCGGCCCGATACGGTCCGTCGCCGTCGTCGGATTCGTCCGCCGCGGCGTTCTTCCCGTCATAGCGGTACAGCTGATAGGTATCGATCAGCCGGATCAGTTTGTTTGCATACTGGCGGTCGGTGGCATATCCGCAACGCTGCAATCCTTTGGCCCAGCGGACATAGTCATCCTTCTTCAGCCGGAAAAGGGATTCGTACCGGGAACGTTCGGTCAGAAACAGGGAATGGTCGGTATATGACTCTTTCACGCTGCCGTACCCGCGGAAACATTCGTTGGGTCTTTCCGCATCCTTGTAGTGGCGTTTACCTTTCCATCCGTCGTGGCATTTGATGCCGAAATGATTGTTGGACTGCCGTGCCAGCTCCGACTGTCCGGCGGCGGATTCCAGCAGCGCCTGTGCCAGCGTGATACTGGCCGGGATGTGGTATCGCTTTTCTTCCTGGATGGCCAGAGAGCTGTATCGCCTGACGTAGTTTTCGAAAGAGGCATTCTTATGCTGTGCCCGGAGCGGAGAAGGAATCATGATCCGGAGGAAGAGTCCGGCAAAGACAAGCATCCGGAGGTTAACGTAACGGAATATGAAACCCTGCAAGCAAGTTTGACTTGCCAGCAGGTTGTCCGCCGATATATTCCCTTCCGTATTCAATGCTCCTTTTCTCATCAACTAACTTTTAATATTCAATCATTTAAGCGCAAAAAAAAACGCGCATCAGACGATGCGTTTCAATCCGGGCGCAAAGGTATGAAAAAAACTCCATATAAGAAGCTAACTGTTAGTGAAATATATTTTCCGGTGATTTTACCTGTTTTGCGCGGCGTCTTTTGGTTCCGCACGAAACAGATCAAAAAAAAACCGAACCGTTCCGTCTTCCGACATCTGCCTGTCACTGCCTGTTGTCACGGTTATCCCTGCCGGATCATAGCGGTTGAGAGGCGTAATTGTATGAAAATTATCCATATATTTGCGGGAAAATGAACAGCGTCGTCGAGGTTGGCGGCGCGCAAAGTTTTTTACGAGTATGAATAAAAAAATATATATTGCCCTCATGGCAGCGGCATTTTGCTTCCCGGTCAGTCTGGCGGGAGCGGACGGAGAGGCACGACAGGAAATTTCCGAAGGATGGAAATTGAAGCAGGTACGCGGCAACAACTGGTATGCGGCCACCGTGCCGGGGGTCGTACAACTGGACTTGCTGAACGGCGGGATCATCGAAGATCCGTTTTTCCGCCTGAACGAACGGAACATTCAGTGGATCGACAAGGAAGACTGGGAATACAGGACGGTTTTCGATGTACAGCCCGGCCTTTTTGCCCGGGATCACCTCGAACTGGACTTCAAGGGACTGGACACGTATGCCGACGTCTACCTGAACGATTCCTGCATCCTGGAGGCCGACAACATGTTTCGCGAGTGGCGGGTGGACGTGAAAAGCTTGCTGAAAAAGGACGGCAACGTACTGCGCATCTATTTTCACTCCCCCATCAAAATGGATTTGCCTAAATTCGATGCCATCCGTTACCCGATAGAGGCAGGCAATGACCAGTCGGAGAATGGCGGTATTTTTGACCGAAAACTCAGTGTTTTTGCCCGGAAGGCAGGCTATCATTATGGCTGGGACTGGGGGCCGCGGATCGTCACCAGCGGGATTTGGCGCCCTGTCTTCCTGACAGGCTGGGACAACGCCCGGATCGTCAATATCCACTACGCCCAGAACGAAGTGACCGAGAAAAAGGCCGTGCTCAGGGCGCGTGCCGAAGTAATTGCCGACCGGTCCGTTTCCGCCACGCTGACCGTCCGGGTAGAGGGTTTCCGGAAGACGTGGCAGAAAGAGGTGCTGTTGACCGCGGGAAAAAACGTAATCGAGCTGGACATGACCCTCCTTCAGCCGAAGTTGTGGTGGTCGAACGGACTGGGGGAAGCCTGTCTGTATCCCTTTACCGCGGCGCTGACGCTGGACGGGAGCGCCGCGGCGATCGACACGCAAACCGACCTGATCGGCCTGCGCAGCCTGAAGGTCGTCTATGAAAAAGATGCCGGCGGACATACGTTCCATTTCGAACTGAACGGGGTCAAGGTTTTTGCCAAGGGCGCCAACTACATTCCACAGGACAACCTGTTGCCCCGCGTCACCGGCGCAGATTATGAAAAGACCGTCCGGGCGGCCGCCGATGCCCGCATGAACATGCTGCGCGTCTGGGGTGGCGGGATTTACGAAAACGGGATATTCTATGACCTGTGCGACCGCTATGGCATCCTGGTCTGGCAGGATTTCATGTTTGCCTGCAGCACCTATCCGATGACCCCTCAAATGCTGGACAACATCCGGCAGGAAGCGATTGATAATGTGGTGCGTCTGCGCAACCATCCCTGCATCGCCCTCTGGTGCGGAAACAATGAAAATCATACGGCCTGGTTCAACTGGGGATGGATGCGCACCTACGAACGCCTGGGCGTACTGGACGAACTGCGCAGGGACTACCGGGATGTGTTCCACGGGGTCCTGCCCGAAGTGGTCGCCGCATACGATCCGACGGCTTTCTACTGGCCCTCGTCGCCCTATGCGGGCAATCCGGATGCGCGGGCGGAAACGGGCGAGCGGATATGGAATGCGGATGGCGACGCGCACTACTGGGGCGTGTGGCACGGACGCGATTCCATCGCCAACTTCAACGTGATTCGCGCCCGTTTCTTTTCGGAATACGGATTCCAGTCTTTTCCGGAATACCAGTCGGTGCTGAAATATGCGCCCCGGAAGGAGGATCATGACATCTATTCCGACGTGATGATGGCGCACCAGCGCGGAGGAAGCAAGGCCAACGCGCTGATCGAATGGTACCTGTTGAACGAATATCGCCAGCCGAAAGATTTCCCTTCCTTCCTCTACATGGGGCAGCTGCTGCAGGGCGACGCCATCAAGACCGCCATCGAGGCGCACCGCCGCGACATGCCCTACTGCATGGGGACCCTGTTCTGGCAGCACAACGACTGCTGGCCGGTTGCTTCGTGGTCAAGTCGTGACTGGTACGGACGCTGGAAAGCGCAACATTACTTTGCCCGGAAAGCCTTTGACGACATACTGGTGTCTCCGGTCGTCAAGGACGGTATCCTGAGCGTATACGTCGTGTCCGACCGCCTGGACGCCGTTCGCGGCACGCTGGACGTCCTGGCGATCGAGTTGAAAAGCGGGAATGTCGTCTACGAGCGGGAAAGCAGGGTGACGGCGCCGGCCAACAGCAGCAGCATCCGGTTCGAAGCGCCGCTTGATACGCTCCTGGCCGGACGGAAGGCGAATGAAGTGGTCGTTCATGCGCGTTTCACGGAGGCGCACGGGAAGGTGATGGAAAGCCATTCCGGCAACTTTTTCCCGAGTCGCTACAGGGATATCGACTTCCCCAAAGCCAACATACAGGCTTCGTCGGTAGCCGTCCGGGAAGGATATGAGGTGACGGTGAAAAGCGATGCCTTTGCCCGCGGCGTCTTCTTAAGCCTCGAAGGGATTGACAATTTCTTTTCCGACAATTATTTCGACCTGTTGCCCGGAAAGGAAGTAACCGTCCACGTGACGACGTCCCTGAGCAAGGCCGACTTCGACAAACAACTGAAGATCGAACACCTGGCGAATGCGTACGGAGCGAAAGATTGAAAAACCCCGGAAGCTCGACAGGGCGCTTCCGGGGTCTACATTCAATGCCGTCTGACGTCCCGGGGTGTCCCGGGATTTTTTTGCTTCAACGGTTTCGGAGGGACTCTCTCCGTATCAGACGGTATAATACGCTTCCCATCCGCTGCGGGGCGGTTCGCCGGTCAGCAGTGCATTGGCAAACGGATGGTTGGTGATTTGCCGGGTTGTTGCATCAAACTCCAGTTTCCGGTTCAGCCGCTGTGCGAGCACGCCCAGACAGAAGACCTGGCTCAGGGGGCCGGCCACCTCAAACGGCGACCGCGCCTGTTCCTTGCCCAGACAGGCCAGCAGGAAGTTGGCGAAATGATTGGAGGTCGATTCGGGCACTTCCGGCAGTTTGGATTCCATTTCCTTTGCCTTCTCTTCCGGAATGATGGAGAGCGTACTCCCGTGCGAACCGCCCTTGAAGGTCAGTTCCCTGCCATAGATGATCTTGCCCGGATTCAGTTTGGTCGGTTGCAGTTTGCCGCCGGCCACGGGCGGGATGTTCGGGTCGATGTCCGACGTTCCGTAGCCGGGCGGGACGGGCGGGATGTTATCTACGCCGTCGTACCAGTTGATGTCCAGCGGCGGCATGTTCCCGCGGGCGGCAAAACGGAACTGAAGCGTCGACGACATGGGGAAGAAGTAGTCGTTGTGCTCCTTCAGCCGGACCGGATTGATTTCGTAGGGCAGTCCCAGTTCGAGGAAGCGGTGTACCGTATCAATAAGGTGTGCGCCCCAGTCGCCCAGTGCGCCCATGCCCAGGTCGTACCAGCAGCGCCAGTTGCCGCGGTGGTAGCGGTCGTTGTACTCGTGATACCGGACGGCCATGTTCCATGTGTCCCAGTCCATGCCGGCCGGGACGGGTTCCGCTTCGGGATACTTGAAGATACGCGAATCCCAGTCGTGCCAGCGGCGTGCCGCGTTCATGTGTGCCGTGACTTCCGTCACATCCTTGATGATCCCGGCCTCTTTCCATGCCTTGAACTGGAAATGGTTCGCCTCGGAATGTCCCTGGTTGCCCATTTGTGTGACCACCTTCGGATATTTTCTGGCGGCGGCAATCATCAGTTCGCCTTCGAGGAACGTGCGGCACATCGGTTTCTCTACATAAACATGCTTGCCCGATTTGATGGCCTGAATGGCTACCGGATAGTGTGCAAAGTCGGGGATGCCGGCCGTTACGGCGTCGAACTCGTTCCCCATCCGGTCGAACATATCCCGGAAGTCCCTGAACCGTCTGGCCTCCGGGAACATCGCCATGACCTCCTGCGTATGTTTTGCACCCATATCAACGTCGCACAGGGCTACTACGTTGGCCAGTCCCGTCTTCGCAAATTCCCTGATGATTTCGCTTCCTCTGAATCCGATGCCGATGCAGGCCAGGTTTACCTTTTCGTTCGCGCCCGCCACGCGGCGATAGCTTGCCGCATTCAGTCCCGCTCCACCCATGGCCAATCCGGCGGAAGCCACGGTCGCTGTCTTTAAAAAATTTCTACGTGTATACATGAAAACCTCTTTTATAAATTAATAATTTGAAACAGTCAGTTCTATAAATTCTTTTTCTTCTTCATCCAGCCGGAATATTTCATACACAAGCTCGTCAATCTTCCGGTCGATCGTTTCGCTTTCGTCCTGATGTGCATCCGATGTGCGCCTGTTCACCCACGAAATCACTTCCGATTCGGTCCGGATATTCGGAACGGGCACCTTCAGGGCTTCCAGTATCCGGGGACCGACCGGCGGGATTCCGGCGGTCGAATGCGGCAGATCAAGCAGCAGATAGCGTCCCGGCTTGGAATTAAGCACGCCCAGCAGGTATTTCAGATGCTGTCCGGTTGCAAAACAGGCCGTATCCAGGATGGCGCAGCCGCGGTAGTCGATACAGAAGTCTGCCGCTGCCGACTCCCGCTGCCATACGATTTTCTGCGTCAGGAAGTCGTCCCATTCGCCCGTCGCGCTGTAGCGTTGCAGCGCATACCATTCAAACGTCACGCCCACTTCATTCACATCGCGGTTAACGAGCTGCTCCCGGAAGTTCCCCAGGTGTTCCCAGATGGCCGGGTATTGCTGCCGGAAGCGCTGTTCGGCACGTTCGGACGCCTCCTTGATCGTGGCGTCGTACAGAAGCGGAAAGTGCCAGGGAATGCAGATCAGCCACAGATCCGTCTTTTCGGGGGTAAACCGCCGGACATCCTCTCCACGCAGCAGCGGTTTGATGATGTCCGTATTTTTGTAGTCCAGCCGGATAAATTCCTCCCGCAAGTTGCCGTCGATGACAAAGGCTTCGTCATAGCCGCTACAGATGCCCGGATACATGCGTATGTCCCATGAGCCGAGCGGCGTGCCGATCTGTTCGATTTTGGTTCTGATGCTTTTTCCCATGTCGAAGGGGGTGATAAACGCTGCCGGGGAACCGGCTTTGCCACGGCCTTTTGCCGAGAACGGCGTCGCGTGCTGCTGCAGGTAATCCTCCAGCGCCGTCTTTCGGGGATCGAAGTCGTCCCTTACCTGACAGTGCATCATCCGGTATTGATTGCGCTCCTTCCGGACCGTGACAATGCCTTTCCCGAACAGCGCCTCATCCGGCGAGGTCGTATCAAATTCAATCATCCACAGCGGATTTGTCTCTGCCGTCGGCAACTGCCCGTACGAAACGGATTTCATCCAGCCGGCCGGCATGAAACAGGACAGGCTTCCTTCCCGCCGCAACAGCCGATTTCCCCATTCGCAAAAGAGGCGGAAAGCTTCCGCTGCGCGTTCGCATGACGTGTCGTTCGGCTGCATGTCGCGGCAGGCGGCCTGGCCGAACGGCAGGTCCCGCGTATGGGAAAAGTGGCCGATAAGGCCGTCGAACCCGGCGAAATCACCTGTTCCGGTCCACAGTTCCGGAAATTCGCGGCTCCATGCCACGGCCTGTGCGGAGGCGGAACGGTGTTCGATCGCTTCGACTTCCGGCCTGCAACGGATATTGCAGGCGACAATCGAAGCGTCCAGGGAGGGATTCGCCTCCCGGCAGAAGTGTTTCAGCAGTTCTGTCCACAAGCGGAGGCGGCAAACCGACACGGCTGTCGGGTCGGCCTCGACGCCGAACAGGCAGGAGGCGACAAACGTCCGTTTTTCATGCAGCAAAGCCGCCCGGATGCGCCGGCTTTCCGGGTCGGAGGGCCTGAACCGGAAGGCGTCGAAACGTTTCCTGTCAAGTATGGCCAGTTCCCGTCCATCGGTCACTGCCTTGTACTGAAACAGCGGATTCCCCTCCCTGTCGGCCCAGATACCCAGCTGCGACTTGACGGCAATCATTTCGTTCAGCAGGGCAACCGGGAAATAGCCCGACCCCGTGGCCGCGCAGCAGAAGCGAATCGTCCGGAAGACGTCGTTTGCCTCGGCAATATTGTCTCCGATGCGGCAGGACAGTTCCGCCAGGCTGGTGCAGCGGCATCCGATGATTTCGTTAAAGCGCTGCAATACGGCCCGTGTCACCATGTCGCGACACATCCAGGAAACTGCGCAGGGAGGGATCTTCGCCTCCGGATCCAGTTTGTCGGCCACAAACGTCAACGCGGAAACGAGCTGCGGGACCGTCACTTCGCCCCTGTCCATCCGTTCCCGGAAGATTTCCGCCACGTCGCCTTCCGCGGGCGACATCCAGTGTGTCCCTTCCCGCGGCGTCAGGAGCCAGTCCCCGTCTTTCCGGACGTTCTTCAGGCCTAACCGCTCAAGCAGCGCCGCATACCAAAATGTCCCCTCGAAAGGGACATCTCCGTAAAAATCCGTCGGGAGTCGCTGAAGAAAGGATCCGTCCGGCAATCTGTTTTTATCTGTAAACATGCCTGTTCGTTTAAGCCTCTGCAAAAATAGGAAAAATCCCGTATCTTTGCTGCCGTTATTTAAAAAAACACGGTTATGTTCAAGAAAGAAACTTATACGGAACGGCGTGCCGCCCTGAAAAAGGCCGTCGGAACCGGACTGCTGCTCTTCCTCGGGAACGACGAAAGCAGCTGTAACTATGCCGACAATACGTATCCGTTCCGGCAGGATTCCTCCTTCCTCTACTTTTTCGGGTTGCCCTTTGCCGGGCTGGCGGCGGTGATAGACCTGGACGAAGACAGGGAAACTGTTTTCGGCGACGAGTTGACGATGGACGCGATTGTCTGGACGGGCGCCCGTCCGACGTTGCGCGAGAAGAGTGCCGCGGCGGGCATCTGCCACGTGAAGCCGTCCAGAGAGCTGGAGGCCTGCCTCCGGGAGGCCGTCCGGACAGGCCGGCCCGTTCATTACCTGCCGTCTTACCGTCCGGAACATCAAATCAAACTGTGGCGACTGCTCGGAACGCTGCCGGACAACGAAACGCCTTCGACGCCGTTTGTCAGGGCCGTTGTCAACCTGCGGAACTGCAAGACGGAGGAGGAAATTGCCGAGATCGAAAAGGCGTGCCGGGTGTCGGCAGAGATGCACCTGGCTATGATCAGAACGGTGCGGCCGGGAATCCGCGAATGCGAAGTAGCCGCCGCCGTCGAGGCGGTGGCCGCCGCGCAGAACTGCCGCCTCTCGTTCCCCACCATTGCGACGGTCAACGGGCAGACCCTGCACAATCACGATCACGGGAACCGGGTGAAAAGCGGCGATCTCTTCCTGCTTGATGCCGGCGCCGAAACCGAAACGGGATATGCCGGCGACCTGTCGACAACCGTCCCGGCCGACCCGGTCTTCACCGCCCGCCAGCGCGACATACACGATATACAGCAGGCTAGCTGTGCCGCGTCGGTGGCGGCGCTGCGGCCGGGGATCCGTTTCGAGGAGGTATATGACCTGTCTGCGAGAATCATCGTCGATGGCCTGAAAAGCCTCGGCCTGATGCGCGGCGATGCGGCGGAAGCGGTGGCGGCCGGCGCACATGCGCTCTTTTATCCGCACGGACTGGGACACATGATGGGACTGGACGTGCACGACATGGAAAACCTCGGCGAGCTGTATGTCGGGTATGACGGGCAGCCCAGAAGCCGGCAGTTCGGACGCAGATCGCTGCGCCTGGCACGCAGACTGGAACCGGGTTTCGTGCACACCATCGAGCCGGGGATTTACTTTATCCCCGAACTGATAGACCAGTGGCATGAAGGGAAAAGGTTCGCCGATTTTATCAACTACGACCGGGTCATGACCTACAGGGATTTCGGCGGCATCCGCAACGAAGACGACTACCTGATCACGGACACCGGTGCACGACTGCTGGGAACGAAAATCTCCAGAAAAGCAGAAGACCTGGAAAAAATGAGAGGGGAACTTCCTTAACGATGAACGATGAACGATAAACGATGAATGGGGTTTGCCCGTTCATCGTTTATCGTTCACAGGAGGTCGTCTCCGGAAGAGAAGGCTGCCGGCCGGAAGCAAATGGAATATCCGCCCGTCAACCCGTCCCGGCTGGGACCTATATTGCGTTGCGGGACGTTTTTTACCGGCAGAACATCTTCCGGACACAACAAGAGGTAAAAATTGAAAATTACAAATACACAATGCCCCCGTTCATCGTTCATCGTTCATCATTCATCGTTAATAACGTTCATCGTTAATGACGTTCCTCGCTCGTTAATATACGCCGAAATGCTGGGGTTTGATCACGAATCCAACGCGCAGGACACTCCGGTGCGTGTTATAGTCGAGCAGGTTTTCCCCGTATCCATTGTAATATTGGAAGAACAGGTACTGGTTTCCGTTGTTGTTGACCTTGACGCTCAGTTCCCACTGCGTGTTGAAGGCAAACCTCCCGGCACGCCACGTGGTTGCCAGCGTGGCGTTCAGCCGCCGGCCGGGCGTCCAGTAACTCAGGCTCTGTTGCGCCAGTCCGTTATATTTCAGTATGTCGCGATTGTTCCTGCCGTCGACAATCGGAACCCATGTCTTGAGTTGCATCTCCATGTTTCTGCTCAGCAGGAAATTTCCCCCGAACGACACCTTGTTCCAGCTGCGCGACCCTTCGCCGTCCTTCCCGTTGGATTCATGCTCCAGCATCAGGTATGCATTTCCGACGTACCTGTTTTTATGAACAATCAGGCGCCCCAGCCCGATGCCGGGATTGAAGTTCATGTCGTGTACCGGCAGCGACTCTTCCAGGATGTTCCAGATCGTCAACTGGGTGAACTGGATATACAGGTACGTATCAAAAGGCAGTCGGCTGCGGGTCAGTTTCTGTCGGACGCTCAGCTGGAACTTGACATTTGAATTAACCGCCTTCATCTTGTCGCCGAGAGGGATGCCGCCGATAAAATAATTGTCACGGTAGAGCGAAAACGACGGCCCGTTATCCAGTTCGTTGCGGACACTGTCGGCGTTGTAGTCCGGCTGCATCCCGCTGATCCGGGCAGCGACCGCCGTCCGCAGGCTGTCGAAATGGGCCTTCCGTTCGGATAGTTCGGACGGCTGCGCCACGGCACAGATCCCGGCAGACAGCATCCCGGCAAATAAAAGCAGCACTCTTTTCATAAGCAAACTCTTTACATGAGGCCCAAAGGTAGGTATCTTTTTGTCGCAAAACTCCAATTTTCCGTAAACGATGCCGCGTCATATTCAAAATCGGCTAATTTTGCCGCGAAATAATCGACTTGTTGAAGACAGATGGAAGAAATAATCCGTTTTTACGAACGCCGGATCGCACACCATACGGCCGTGCGCGACAGGCTGCACAGGCAAATCTACCGTTTCGGCACCCTGCGTCTGCTCCTGTTTGCCGGCGCGGCGGCGGCGCTCTGGCTGGGCCGCGGGAACGGCTGGGCGACGACGGCGGTCACGGCGGCCGCTTTCGCCCTTCCGTTCGTGGCGCTCATGATCCGCCATACGCAGCTGGCGGCGCGGAAAACGTATGCCGAGGCCATGATCCGGCTCAACGCCGGCGAACGGCAGGGCATCGACTACGACTTCAGCGCCTTCGACGGCGCGCCGGAAAAGGCCGATGCACGCCATCCCTTCGCCCTGGATCTGGACCTGTTCGGAGACCGCTCCCTCTTCCAGAGCATCAACCGGACGGTGACGGAGGCGGGCAAATCGTTGCTGGCCGACTGGTTCATGCAGCCCCTGACGGACAGGTCTGCCATTCTCCGCCGCCGGGAGGCCGTCGGTGAACTGGCGGCAAAAACGGACTTCAGGCAACACTTTTATGTCACGGGCAGCCCCGCGAAGGGACGCGGAGACGACCTGCGGCTGCTGACGGAGCAGGCCGGACGGTCGGCCCGCTTCACCGCCAGGCCGGCGTGGCGCGCGCTGACGTGGCTGGTTCCCGCCGGCTGGATGCTCCTGCTGGCGGGCGCCGTCTGGCAGGGCGTTCCGCCGGGCGCCGCCGGCTGGATGTTTGTCGCATGTCTCCTGATTGCCAATCTCCGGGGAAGATCTGTCCACCGGCTCCACAAGTCGGTGGAGAAAATGGAACAGGTACTGCGCGTCTATTCGCAACTGATGGAACAGGTGGAAAAGGAGCCGTTCCTTTCGGAAGAGCTGGCGTGTATGCAGCAGTCGCTGATGTTGCGGGGCGAAAAGGCTTCGCAGGCCGTTGCGCGCCTCTCGCGCATAATCGGCGCGCTGGATCAGCGGTTCAGCATGGCCGGACTGCTGCTGAATGTCTTTTATCTGCGCGACATGCGCCAGGCGATACGGCTGGAGGGGTGGCTCAAAACGCATGTGCAGCATTTCGGGGCCTGGTTCGGCACGCTGGCGGCGACCGACGCCTTGTGTTCGCTGGGCGGGTTCGCCTTCAACCATCCAGACTACGCCTGGCCCGAGATGGCAGACGGCGGTTTCCGGATGGAAGGAAAGGCGCTGGGACACCCGTTGCTCCACCGCGAAAAATGCGTACGGAACGGCGTCTCCATTCCGGGACGCCCCTGTTTCCTGGTCATCACCGGCGCCAACATGGCCGGCAAAAGCACCTACCTGCGGACGGTGGGCGTCAATTTCCTGCTGGCCTGCACGGGGCTGCCCGTGTGCGCCGATTCGCTGACCTTCTCTCCGGCCTCGCTGATGACAAGCCTGCGGACGGCCGATTCGCTGACCGACGGCGAATCTTATTTCTTTGCCGAACTGAAACGGCTGAAAGCCATCATCGACCGCCTGCACGCCGGCGAAGAACTGTTTGTCATCCTGGACGAGACGCTGAAAGGCACCAATTCGGAAGACCGGCAGAAGGGATCGCTGGCGCTGATTCGCCAGCTGATGGCCCTGAAGTCGTGCGGGCTGATCGCTACCCACGACCTGCTGCTGGGGACGCTGGAGGAGGCCTTTCCCGGCCAGATCGAAAATTACTGCTTTGAAGCCGATATTTCCGGCGACGAGCTGCTGTTCTCGTACCGTCTCCGCAAAGGGACCGCCGCCAATATGAACGCCTGTTTCCTGATGAAGAAAATGGGAATTATTCTGGGAACGATGAATGATGAACGATAAACGATGAACGGGGTCGTGACTTGTCCTAAAAAAACTTTACAGATTATTTTACTTTGTCCTGAATGGACTTTACATTTTCGTATTAGTCCTGCCATACCTTTACAAAGTATGGTAAAGG
>JAIRXI010000370.1 GCA_031268395.1 Tannerella sp.
ATCTGAGTTGGCCGTATCCCGGGAAACCGGCGGAAAAGCACGCAGATGACGCGGATTATCAGGATGTACGCAGATTTTTCTTCTCTTGTCTGCGCAGATCCCTGACATCTGCGTCATCTGCGTGCCCGGGGCGGGAGATCAGCGCGGGAGTCTGGCTGTCCGGTAGTCTCTTGGCGACATGCCCGTATGCCGTTTGAAATAGCGGCTGAAATACGATTCGCCGGGAAAATCCAGGCGGCAGGCTATTTCGGAAATGGTTAACCGGGGGGATTGCAGGAGGATTTTTATTTCCAGTATAAAATACCGGTCAATCAGTATTTTGGGCGATTTCAGCGAAGTGGATGCCCGCGTAATGGCGTAGAGGTAACGGGTGGTGATGTTGAGTTTTTCCGCGTAAAACAGGACGTCGCGCCGCTGGCGGCAGTGCTGCGGCAAAAGCGACATGAAGCGGTGAAACAGTTCCCGCTTTCGCGTCGACCCGGAAGGTTCCGACTCCAGCTCCGTGCGGATACATTCGTGGAGGTACATCAGGTAGTTTTGCAGCAAATTGCGCAGCATGCGGGGGCGGAATTTATTTCCGGTATCAGTTGAAACAAGCGCTGCCATGTCGGCCCATACAAGGGCGTTTTTCGTATAGGGATGCTCCGCCGGGTGTGCGGAAAAGGGCGCTTTGCGCAGATATTCGGAAAAGGCGAAACCGAGTTCCAGGCTGACTTCGTCGAACAGTTCCCCGGAAAAGGCGAACAGTTTGACGCGAAAATCGGCAGACATGCTTTTCACATGAAACGTGGTGCCGGGCAGCGCGATGGATTTCATGTTCCGTCCGATGCGGCGTTCTTCCACGCCGTGGCAGACAACGGCCTCTCCGGCCACGCAGAGAAAGACGAATCCGCCTTCCAGCCGGCAAGGGTAATCCAGAAACAGGCCGAGGTCGGTTTCGCCGTACCAGGAATATTCTCCAAGGTGTGCAAATGACAGATTTTTAACAGTATCCATTTCCATTTTTGTGACAGACGGTCCGGCAAAGATACGGAAAAAACGCCGGCCGCCTGTTCCGAAAATGGACATGACCGGCGTTTTTATGGAAAATCGCGGACGGGAAAAGGCCGTATTTTTGCACCTGAAAATTAAACGGTTGAAACGATGAAAAAATTACTGTTCGTAAATGCCTGCGTAAACAGGGGAAGATCCAGAACTTGCCGGATTGGCAGGGGACTGGTCGCATTACTCGGAAAAAAGGACGATTATGACGTGAGCGAGCTGGTGCTGGAGGAAGAAAATCTCCAGGCCTTAACGTCCGAAACATTAAATGGACGGTTTGAACTGGCGGCGAAGAAGGATTTCTCCGGCGAAATATTCCGGTACGCCCGCCGGTTCAGGGAGGCGGATTGCATTGTGATCGCCGCGCCCTACTGGGATTTGGGATTTCCTGCGATGCTGAAGATTTATATCGAAACGGTCAGCATCCCCGGCCTCATGTACCGATACGGCGACGACGACCGGTCGACGGGACTGTGCCGGGCAGAAAAGCTTTACTATGTGACTACCCGCGGCGGCCATATCGGCGACGAACGGGATCTGGGTTATGCCACGATGCTGGAACTGGGCAAACTGTACGGTATCGGCGAAGTAAAATGCATCAGCGTGAACGGGCTGGATATTCCGGTGAACGATGTTGAAACCGCTGTTCAAAAGGCGATAGACCGTTTGCCGGACCGGCTGTAAGGTAAGACCGGCTGCTGAATTTGACTACCTTTGCATCCATAATAGAAACGATTATGGATGCTCATTACGAACAGCAGCTTATCAAACGGAATATCAGACCGACGGCCATGCGGCTGCTGATATTGAAGGCCATTTCCGGCAAAAACGATGCGCTTACGCTTGCCGGTCTGGAAACGGCGCTGGAAACGGTAGACAGGTCTACCATTTTCAGGACACTGACCCTGTTTCAGCAAAGCCGCCTGCTGCATACCGTCGACGACGGCAGCGGCTCGCTGAAATACGCCCTGTGCGACGATGCCTGTGAGTGCCGGCCCGAACAGCAGCACGTTCATTTTTACTGCATCCGCTGCGGACAGACATTTTGCCTGCGCGATGTGGCCATTCCCCTGATCTCCGCGCCAAAAAACTTTTCCATCGAAAGCATAAACTATGTCATGAAAGGCGTTTGCGCCAGCTGCCGAAACATTGCAACCGGATTGCATTGAAAAAGATATACTTTTGCGCCATGAAAAGTATTAATCTTTAAATGTAAAGGAAAATGATAAGTACAGAGCCCGGTCACAGGCACATATACGATACGCAGGGGCGGATGACCTGCTGTTCGCTGGAGGATAAAATCTACAACCGCGCCGACGTCATGCTGAACCCGCAGGCCACCGGTGGCGACGGTGACGACGAATGTGCGGGCGGCATCGGCGGGCAGTACCTGCCTGCCGCCGTCAGCCTGGTGATGCTGTTTGCCGGCATTGCTGCCGACAGTTTTTTCAAGCCCGCATTTTTTGCGGGATACGTGCGGCTGGCATGGTATGTTGCCGCCTATTTGCCCGTCGGCTGGCCCGTTGTCAGGGAATGTTGGGAAACGCTGCGGAACGGGGAGTTCTTTACCGAATTTACGCTGATGCTTCTGGCTACGACAGGCGCCTTTGCCATCGGCGAGTATCCCGAAGGCGTGGCCGTGATGCTGTTTTATTCCATTGGCGAGCTGTTTCAAAGCGCGGCGGTAGGCCGGGCGAAAGGCAACATCAAGGC
>JAIRXI010000391.1 GCA_031268395.1 Tannerella sp.
TATGTTGTAAGGATTGGAAACGCGGTGAGGAAAGCCGTGATTCGATGAAAAGAAAACATATCCATTTATTCATGCCAAATTCAAAAAGATGAAAAGAAATTTTACACTATGTTTGACAGCCTCGGGTCATAATGACCTTGACGGCTGTAGTGGCTAACGCGCAGGACGCCGACAATCCGTGGCGCCTGACCGCGTTCGAGAATGAGGTCGAAGTGGCGTTCTACAATACCGAAGCAATAACCGGCATTGAAGTAAGCGCACAGACCGTGACAATTGCACTGGACAACGGGAAGCGATTCCCGCATCCGGTTGCAATGACGACGTTCGGTTTCGACCCTCGTGCATGGTACCGGAACCGCGAACGAAGAGATCGCGGTTCCTGAATGGAAAGTATACTCTGCCGGCGGCAGCCTGCTTTTCAGCAAACCGGTGAACGATGTTGCCGTATACACCATAATATGGAGCATTGGCTGCGAAGTTTACGGGTAAATCATACGGAAACGCCCGTAAACTTAAACCCGGGGCTTCATGTGGCGAAAAACCATTTGCGGGCAAACCGTTCATCGTTCATCGCTCATCGTTCATCGCTCATCGTTCCTGTTACGTATTTTGTTGTACTTTTGCGGCATGATAACAGCGTGGCAAAAGAGGAAGGAAAACATTGTGGAATACGTGATCGGCCTGTGGCAGGCAGAAGATCTGGTACGAGCCGTCCGGTTCGACATCGGGCAGATACGTCGTACGCTGGTCGACCCCTGCGGGCAGCCGGAAGAAGTCAGACAGGAAACCCTCCGCCGGTACGAAGAACTGATAGAGATGATGCGCAGCGAGGGCGTCATAGCGAAAGGGCATGTTCAGCAGAGTCGAAAGGCGCTGACCGCGCTGACGGATCTGCACCTGCGTCTGCTGAAAGACCCGAAAGAAACACTTTACGGCGCACTCTACTACCAGACGCTCCCCCACATCATCCAGCTACGTGCAAAGTCGGGCGGCATCAAAATGCCCGAACTGGAAACCTGTTTCACCGCCCTCTACGGCTATCTGCTCCTCCGCCTGCAACACAGGGACATCCATCCCGAAACGCACGAAGCCATCCGGCAAATCAATACCTTCCTGTCGCACCTGGCCGGAAAATACCGGGAAGAAACCGACCCGTAGCCGCTCCGCACCACGCCCCGGCGAAGCACCCTTTTTAAGGGCGAAGTCCGCTTTCTCACAGATTTTTTGTATGTTTGCACGTTTCTACAATATTGTCGAACATAAAAAAACAGTCAACTATGAATAAATCCGAACTGTGCTGCATCGGTCATATCACGCTGGACAAGGTGGTTACGCCGGAAAATACCGTCTACATGCCGGGCGGAACCTCTTTTTACGTATCCGGCGCCATCCGCCACCTGACAGGGATAAACTATTCGCTGGTCACCTCGGTGGGTGCCTCCGAAATGGCCGCAGTCGACGAACTGCGGGCGAGCGGCGTCCGGGTCACCGTACACCCGAGCGCACATTCCGTCTGTTTCGAAAACATCTACGGCGCAAACCGGAACAACCGCACGCAGCGCGTACGGGCCAAGGCAGACCCGTTTACGGTCGAGCAACTGAAGGATACCGAAGCCAACATCTTCCATCTGGGCGCGCTGCTGGCCGACGACTTCCCGCCCGAAACGCTGAAATACCTTGCCGGCAAGGCGCTCGTCTCGGTCGATTCGCAGGGATACCTGCGCGAAGTACGCGACACCCAGGTCCATGCCATCGACTGGAAAGGAAAAGAAGAAGCGCTGAAATACGTGCACTTCCTGAAAGCCAACGAACACGAAATGGTCGTACTGACCGGCCATACCGACGTCCCTTCGGCCGCCCGTCAGCTGGCCGGCTGGGGCGTCAGGGAAGTACTGATCACCCTGGGCGACATGGGGTCAATCCTCTACGACGGGAACACCTTCTACCGGATTCCAGCCTACCGGCCCCGCGAAATCGTGGATGCCACCGGCTGCGGCGATACCTACATGGCCGGCTACCTGTACCGGCGCACCGGAGGCGCCGGCATGGAAGAAGCCGGCCATTTTGCCGCCGCACTGTCGACACTGAAAATCGAACGTTCCGGCCCCGTATGCGCCACCTGCGAAGACGTCGCCCGCTGCATGAAGACCCGTGAACAGCAACTGCCGGAATGGTGAACCCTTTTACCCGTTATTGAAAAATATTTCTATATCTTTGCAGCATTAATATTATATTTATAACTCTACAAATTAGACAAATCGAGATGAAAAATGATTCACAAACCGTATTGACCCGGCGGAGTTTCTTTAAAAACTCCGCGGCAGGCGTAATTGGAAGCCTTTCCGCACCAGCGCTCCTGAGCAGTTGCTCCGGCGCCGGATCCGGAGAGAAAAAACTGAAAGAAGTAACCGTCCCCGACATCCTCCCGTCCGCGCCGGACGGAGCGCCGCTCAAGGCCGGGCTGGTCGGGTGCGGCGGCCGCGGAACAGGCGCCGCATGTGACTTCCTGAATGCCGGAAAAGGCATACAGATAACCGCCCTCGGCGACGTTTTTGAAGACCGGCTGAACACCTGCCGCAAAACACTGGAAGAAAAAGGACAGCACATCGCAGACGAAAACTGCTTCCTGGGCTTCGACGCCTTCCGGAAAGTCATTGATTCCGGAATCGACGTCGTCCTGCTGTGCACCCCGCCCGTGTTCCGTCCCGTACACTTCGACTATGCCGTCGGGCAAAACAAACACTGTTTCATCGAAAAACCCTGTGCCGTCGACCCTGCAGGCGCCCGGCAAATACAGGCCGCCGGCAAACGCGCCGAACAGCAGGGCCTTTCCGTGATCAGCGGCACCATCCGCCGTTCCCAAAAAGACTGTATCGAAACCTACCGGCGCGTAGCCGGCGGCGCCATCGGCGAAATCGTCTCCGCACACGTGTCGCGGATGGGCGGCGCC
>JAIRXI010000400.1 GCA_031268395.1 Tannerella sp.
TAGTGGAGAAGGGTACCCTCAACGGCACCGTGACAGATGCGGACTGGAATTTCTCCCTGTCCGTAGCGGAAGACGCAATCGTGCAAGTATCTTTTGTCGGTTATATCTCACAGGAAATCAGTGTATTGCCGGCATGGGGGGGGGGGCAAATCCCTTGTAATCAAACTGGTAGAATACGCTAAAGTATTGGAAGAAGTCGTAGTCGTCGGCTACGGCACGCAGAAGAAAGTGAACCTGACGGGCGCCGTCGCCACCGTGACGGGTGCGGAACTGAGCGGATTGCCGGCTACCAGTGTGGCCAACATGCTGCAGGGCAAACTGCCGGGCGCAGTCATCACTTCCACTTCGGGACAGCCTGGACGCGAAGGTACGTCTATCCGTCTCCGCGGCATAGGTACCATGAACGATTCCTCGCCCATGGTGCTGATCGACGGTCTGGAGGCTTCGATGGACGACGTGAATCCCAACGACGTGGAAAACATCAGTTTGCTGAAAGATGCGGCAGCCGCATCCATCTACGGTACGCGGGCGGCCAACGGCGTGATCCTTGTAACAACCAAGCGGGGTAAGTCGGGAAAGCCGCAACTGACGTACAACGGATATTTCGGATGGCAAAAAGCTTTGGGGCTGCCGGAGCATCTCTCGTCGGCCGATTATGCCGAACTGTCGAATGAGTCAAGGCTTAACGAAGGCGGTAATATCATCTATTCGCAGGAAGAGATAGAGAAATACCGCAACGGCTCCGACCCCGACAATTTCCCGAATACGGACTGGATCGGTTCGTTATTGCAGGGAAGCGGTCTGACACACAATCACAACGTCAGCCTGAATGGCGGGTCTGAAAGCACGCAGTATGCAGTCTCTCTGGCGTACTACAATCAGGAAGGTTTGGTCAAAAATTCTTCTCATGACCGTTATACGGTACGTATCAATCTCGACAGTCAGGTAAAATCATGGTTAAGCTTTGGCGTCAATTCAAGTTTATCTCACCGGAAAATCGTCCGTCCGAAGGCTTCATATCTCGGAGGCGAGATGAGTATGTTTTTTTCGCAGGCAAACCGTATTCCAAACACGTATGTAAACAAATATTCAGACGGAACATGGGGACGGCATATTGACGGCAATCCGAATGCCTGGATAGAAGCAGGCGGTAATGCTACTTCCTGTTATTCACATGCGCTGGGCAGCGTTTTCGGCGAGGTGAAAATCATGGAAGGGCTGACACTGAAAGGTGTTGCCGGCCTGGATTACAGCATTGACGACGGAAAGAACCATATCAAGGAGATCACTTACGGCGACGGCAGCATTCAGGGTCCGAACAGTATCGAAGATTTCCTTACGCGGCAGATGACCGTAACCATGCAGGGGTTGCTGAATTATGAGAAACAAATCGGTCTGCACTCGTTCAAAGGAATGCTGGGCGTATCGCGCGAAGCATATACCCAGCATGCGACCACCGCTTACCGGAGAGATTTGCCAAGTAATGATCTGACGGAACTGAACGCCGGCTCGACCAATGGGTGGAGCAATAGCGGCAGCGCCCTGGAAGCCCGCATCGGTTCTTACTTCGGACGCATCAACTACGATTACGCCGGCCGGTACCTGCTGGAGTTCAACCTGCGAAGTGACGGATCGTCAAAGTTCGCGCAGGGCCGACGCTGGGGCACCTTCCCTTCCGTCTCGGCCGGATGGCGACTGTCGGAAGAGGCGTTTATGAGAAATATCGAATGGCTGGATAACCTGAAACTCCGCGGTTCATGGGGCAAGTTGGGAAATCACCGGATCAGCGATTACCAGTATCTGGCTAAAATCGCACTTGGACAAAATTATAACTTCTACGGCAGCGTGGTTGACGGCGCGACACAGACCAGCGCCAATAATCCGCTTATCACCTGGGAGACAACTGCCGAAACCGATTTAGGGATTGAATTCGGGATAAGGAACGGCCTGCTGACAGGTTCTGTGGATTATTATGACCGTTATACCGATGATATCCTTGCCGTCGTTCCGATTACGTACATTTACGGTCTCGGCGCGCCGGTTTCAAATGCAGGCGCCATGCGCAACAAAGGCGTTGAAATCACGCTCGGACACAGCAACAGAGCAGGCCAAATTCAGTATGGCCTGGACGGTTACGTGGCTTTCAACAAAAACAGGGTCGAGAAATATCCCAACCCGTCAAAAGGCAGCACCATAAGGGAGGAAGGCTACTCGTGGGACGAGTTTTACGGATACGAGTGTATCGGCATATTCATGTCCGACGAGGAAGCGGCTAACAGTCCGGTACATTCGGTGTATGCGAAGGCCGGCGATTTGAAATTCAAAGATCAGAACGGCGACGGCAAGATTGACGCCGATGACCGTGTAACGCTTGGAAACACGATGCCGAATGTCACTTATGGCTTCAACCTGAATCTGAAATACAGGGACTTTGACCTGTCGGGACTGTTTCAGGGAGCCGCCGATGTGTTCCGTACGCTCGACCAGCAGTCCATGTGGGCGTTTTATAACGGTTCGAACCCGCAGTACAAGCATCTGGATCGCACAATGGTAGAAAACGGCAAGGTGACGCAACTGGGATATTTGCCGCGAACATTAGTGTCACAGACACATAATCGCGTCATGAGTTCGTTCCTCGTACTTGACGCAAGTTATTTGCGTTTAAAGAATTTGCAGATCGGATACAGCCTGCCGTCAAAACTGCTCGGCAAACTGGATATATCGCGCGCTCGCGTTTATGTAAGCGGGCAGAATCTGTTTACGATTACCGGGATGCCGAAAGATGCCGACCCGGAAGTGTCGAACGGCGGAGCTTCTTCGAGTTACCCGCAAATCGGTATTTATACAATAGGATTAGATATAACATTTTAAAATGAACAGATATGAATAATATGATTAGAATATCAGTGATGG
>JAIRXI010000014.1 GCA_031268395.1 Tannerella sp.
TCTTCCGCTGGGCGGCAGTCGACGAACTGATAGCCGGCAAACGGCCGCTGGGCGCCGTCAAAAAGCAGTGGGAAAACTATCCCGATGCGAGTGTCGCGTTTTTGGAAGCAGTAGCCATACTGCCGGTCAATGCGGATGGATACATTGATCCGTATAAAGATTACAGCACGCTGGATGCCGGATTCCGCTTCAACCTGGGAAGGGACTACCTTTCACCGATTCCGACGACCGAGATTGTGTTGAACCCCCAGTTAACGCAAAATCCGGGATGGTAATTGTTTGATAACAGGGATGTATCTGTTATGGTACATCCCTGCTTTTATTATTTTATCACAAAACATGTTTTTATGAATTATACAATATTAGAAAATATGAAAACGTTGATTTACAACTTGCTCTCTCTTTCTTTCAAGAGATGTTTTTATGCGATGCTATTTCTCGCAAGTATCCTGTCGCTGTCTGCTCAAACACAGGAAAAGAAGATAGATGAACTTTTGCCCGTACGCGGGTTATCCGTCAGTGCTCCGTCGCCGGAGGGTGTGGACGATTTTCTCCGTTTTATAGAAGAAGAACTGGCTCCGGCGCATTTCAACCTGTTAATTCTTCTTGTGGGTTGGAATTACGCTTATGAAACGCATCCCGAACTGTGCGCTGAAAATCCCCTGACCCAAGCGGATGTTAAGCGAATCGTGGCGGTTTGCCGGAAATACGGCATCGAAATAGCGCCGTCAATCAATTTGTTGGGACATCAGTCGGCGGAAAAGACCACCGGCAATCTGTTACGTGTTTATCCCGAATTTGACGAAACGCCGCATTTGAAGACAGAAGATTTTTCGGGATATGACTGGTTCAACCCCGACTTTTTTTACTGCAAGAGCTATTGCCCTCTGCATCCCGGTGTACACAAGGTCATTTTTGATGTAGTGGACGAACTGACCGACATGTTTGAGACCTCTCTTTTCCATGCGGGAATGGACGAGGTGACCATTATCGGCGATGCGCACTGTCCCCGCTGTGGCGGTCGCGACAGGGCAGAACTGTTTGCCGGTGAAGTGGCAACCATACATAATCATCTGGCGCAGCAGGGTAAAAGAATGATGATTTGGGGCGACCGCCTGATTGACGGAAAGTCTACCGGATTTCATCCTTCCGAATCAAGCATGAACAATACCCACCGGGCTATTGACCTGATTCCGAAAGATGTGTTTGTTTGCGACTGGCATTACGGACAGGCGCATCAGTCGCCCGTATATTTTGCCATGAAAGGGCTGGACGTTGCCATTTGTCCGTGTGCAAACGTGAATGTCGCCATGCAGGAGCTGGAAGACATGCTTCGATTTCGCGAAAGAGCGACGACGGTATTGAAACCGCATTTCCGGGGTGTCATTACCACCATCTGGTCCGGAAACAAAGCGTTTCTGCAAGGCTATTATGCAACCGGAGAAGCGTCGCCGGAATCCGTTGTGGTGAAGCAGTTGATGGGAACGTATAAAAAACTGAATCAACAATAAGCCCAACATGTCCATTAGACGCTTCCCCTGTCGTGTCCGGAAGGGAAGGCTTCCGGCAGGCTGCAAACGGAATACCTGCCCGTCAACCCGTCCCGGCCGGGACGGGTGATTATGCTGTGTTTTGTTTTCTGCTGAGACGCTATTTATTTTCCGGAACTGAAAACTCATACCGCACGTTCTTTTTTGTTGGCAGGTCGATGCGTTCGCCCGTGTATTCGTTTTGGGCAGTCTGTTTGCCGTCCGTCCACTCGCAGACGCTTACGCGGCGGCCTTTCCACGGATTGAGCAGGCGAAGCGGGCGTCCCTGCTCGCTGTAGATGGAGAGATTCGTCACCGAACCGCCTTTCAGTCCGGCGGAAACAAGGAATGCGCCTTCCGTGCGGATCTGATGAAACGATGCATCCTTTTCGCGGGGCCATACGGGAAACAGCCGCACGACATCCCCGTATCCCATGCAGAGCATTTCGTTGATGGTATTGGGGACGGTGCTCAGATTCTCAATCCCGTGCGGATTGTCCAACTGGAAACCGTTTGGGAAGGTGTGCGCCACGTAACGACGGAGATGATACATGATGGTATCGGGATTGTAACCGATCCGGACGGCTGCGGGGAAAAAACTGTTGCTTCCGTTTCCGTCAATCCAGCATTGCATTTCCTGCATGGTATTCATGGCAACCTCAAGCAGTCCGGGATCGCTGTCCGGCCCGATCTGTTCGGCGGGATAGACGTGCTGAATAGCCAGGGTATTGCCACCCACCCATTCCAGTCCTTCTTCCGTCAGCCGGAAAATGGTTTTCCCGTTTCGCTCACACTGTGGAAAAGCCGAAATATGATCCTTGATGTGCCTCCATTTCTCCCTGCTGCCGGCGTCTTCTCCCAGCAGCTCGCTCATATCGATTGCCGTACGCATTGTTTGCCGGATCAGTCCGAGTCCAAGGATGGGATTTTTATCCTTGATTGAGCCTTCGTGAATGGCGTCGTTATGGTCTACATACCGGCCATCTTCATAAATCAGGTATTTTTCCCAAAAAACGGCGGCAGCGCGGACAAAGGGATAGACCTTGCGGGCAAATTCCCGGTCCCAGGTGTGGTAGAAGTGCATGGAGAGGTTCACCACCGCGTAGGATACATTGGTTTTCTGTCCCCAGAACATGCCGTCGCCTTCGATGTTTCTCCAGTTGAGATAATACAGCTCCATCAGCGGCGTCCAGCGCGTCGTCTCAATGCCCAGCGGCCCGATGCCGACGGGGTAGAGGATGCCGTCGGGGATGCCCGTAAGCTTTTCGGAATAATATTTCCCGCGGGGGATGAAGTCGAGCAGAGGAGTATAAAAGGGTTCGGCCTGCTCGATCCGGTTGGCGGAATAGAGGGCATAGAAGGGCGCCTGGTAATTATAGTTCAGGTGATAGTCGCCTGCCCAGGCGGGCTGTTCCTGCGTGATCCACGTGCCGAAGAGGCCGGGAGGGAAAACCGTGTCCCGGCTGGCGGATGCCGTTCCGTAGAGGGAGAGATAGTACTGTCCCTCAATGGCGCTGTCCGGGATCGACACGAACGACTTTTCCCAGTAGTCTTTCCACCATTCCCCGTGATGCTTTTCCAGTTCGCGCAGACCTTGCGGCGTCGCGGCTTCCCGCACGTTCCGGATGGCGGCTTCCCGGCAGTCGTCGCTTTTGAAATTGCTTGACGCGGCGCAGACTATGCGCACGGTTTTTCCTGCCTCCAGCGTGAAGCTGCCGTCCGGCGAGTCGACGGTTTGCAGCGCCAGGGCAGCTTTGGTCGGTATATCTACCGAATCTTCAAAGGCGCGCGTGATGTAATGTATGCCGTCTGCTGCGGACTGTTCCCGCTTTTCGGGAACAGCGCGGTCCAGCGGAAGATTCTCAACAATTTCCTTTCCGGCTTCGGGCAGCAGCAGCCGCACGCTTCCGGTGAGCGATCCTTTTCCTTCCATGCCGATTTCAATGACGGCGACATCGGTATGGGCGGCTACATACGTCCTGTATGTAACCGTAACATCGGCCTTCCCGAAACGGGCCGCGGTGACGGCGTCATAAAGGCGCTGTTCTACCAGGTAGGAGGCGCCCTGCAGTCCGGGGATGGATATTTCTATTTTCCCCAGCACGGCGGGATACGATTCGTTGTGCCCATGCTTCAAACGCCAGAAGTCGTTCCGGGCTACATGCAAAACCTGACATTCCGGCTGTCCCGACAGGGTTATGCCCGTGAAGCCGTTACCCAGCAGGGGAGCGTCTACGGAAAATTTGGTCGGGATGCGCCGGGGCGGCTGGGTATACCTGACCACATGTTTGCTGATAATGGCTTTCGCCTGTTCGGAAACGTCTGCCGGCGCCTTGCACGACAGCAGCAGCGGCATAAGGATGCCGATAAATAGAGATACTCTTTTCATTTTGAATGGTTTTTGTTTGTTTTAAATATACTGTTTATTAAATTCATTATTGTAAAAATAAATCCGGAATGTCGGTCTGTCTTATGCAGCAAAGGTATGTTTTTTTTGTTACATCCTTTGTTGAAAGCATACCTTCTCCAATAAAAAGGGTGGATTCCCGACCGGAACCCACCCTTTTCAATTGTGGAAATGCTTACTTCAAAGGTTATACTAATACCCTGGATTTTCCACCAGATTCGGGTTTTGTCCCGTCCTTGTCAGCGTAATGGGAAGATAGTAACACCGCTCATCAAAATGGGGAGTCGTAGCGCCGTCGTAATTGTCGATCACTACTATTTTGTACTTGCCCGTTGCGTAATCCAGCCTGTACAGTATGCCGGAACTCGGCTTCGACAGTTTGTCTTCGGCAATCCGCCAGCGACGTACGTCCCAGTAGCGGTGCGCTTCGAAGAAAAGCTCCACTTTCCGTTCATGCTGAATGGTCTCCAGGTCAATCGAAGTTTTCCGGGCAATACCGGCCCTGTCGCGGATTTGATTGAGGGCTTCCAGCGCTTCGGCCGTCCGGCCCAGCTCATACGCGCTCTCGGCCAGATTCAGCAATGCTTCGCCGTAGCGGAAGATGGGAGCGTCCGAATTGCTTCGCATGTCAAGGTTTCCGTTGGAAGTTTCGTCCAGCAGTTTCATTACGCCGAAACCCGTTCCGAAATTGCCGCCGACACGCTGATTTCCCCATGCCGAAAGGCCTTCGTATGCTTCCTGGTCGCCGTCGTACAGTGTGCCGTCGGGTCCGATGATTCCGCGGCGCGAATCCACTGTTCCGCCTTTCCAGGGCGTCCCGTTGGTCCAGACGGAAGCGTAAAAGCGCGGATCCCTGCCACCCCACAGTTCCTCCATGCTCCACAGTCCGGCCTGAAGGGCGTCGCGATCCAGCGTGCCGGGTTTGCCATCCGCATATTCAAATTCTTCGACCATTTCCAGGTAGACGGGAACGGACATGCCGGTATCATACCCGTGCGGCTTGGGACAGACTATGAATTCATATTCCCAGTAATTTTGCACTGCGTCGTGTTGTTTGGCAAAAATCATTTCAGGGTTCCGCTTTTTCAGGAAGACGTTTTTAAAATTCGTCACCTTGTCGGCGTCCGCATTGTAGAGGCTGTAGCCGAGCGTTCCGAGTTTCTGTGCAGCGTCAAGGCTTTTCTGATAATAGGACGCCGCCTGATCCTGCGGAATGCCCAGCAGGCCGTCCAACTGTATCTTGCCATAGCGGGCGATGCTGCCGGCATACAGTGCGGAACGGCATTTCAGCGCCAGCGCCGCGCCTTGCGTAGCGCGGCCATATTCGGTGAGTCCTTTCAGGTCTTCCTCGATGGCGTCCGTTTCGTTAATGACAAAATCGTAGAGTTCCTTTTCGGAATTGCGTTTGGGATACAGTTCTTCCTGCGGCGAATCCAGCCGGAGTACTTTGGTGACCAGGGGAACGCCTCCATGGCGCTTGACCAGCGCAAAATAGCTGAAGGCTCTCAGGAAGCGGGCTTCCGCTACGCGAGAGGCTATAAACTCGGGGTCGTTGGAACTTTCCGGCAATTTTTCAATCAGCATATTCAGCTCACGAATAATCGGGTATGCCAGGTTCCACCATTCAAGCAAACCGCCGGAAACGGTCAGTCCGCCCGAAAATTTATATCCGAATGCATTGTAACCTCCCCACCATACCAGATCGCCGCTTTCGTCGGATACGGTAGAAGCAGCCGCGATTCCGAATACGGTAGCCCACCAGTCCAGGCCGCTGGGATCAGGCTGGTCTAACCTGAAAATTCTCATGTCCGAATACAGATGGGCCAGATTAGCGTCCACCAGATTCGGGTCGTCCCATACCACATCTTCGGAAATAATATCCAAAGGCGTTTTATCCAGTACATCATTCACGCAGGATGGAGTCAGACTCAACAACCCTGCCGCACATATCAAATATAACAGTATTTTTTTCATATTGATCAATGTTATTGCAGTTATTAAAAATTCATACTCAGCCCGAAACTGACGGTGCGCTGTTGCGGATAATATGTGTTAGCGCTGTTATCCGGCGTTTCCGGATCAATGTAATACTTGCTCAGCGTACTGAGCGCAAACAGATTGGTGCCCGAAACGTACAGGCGCAGCCTTTCAATCCCGGCTTTGTCCATCCACTGTTTGGGCAACGTATATCCCAGCGACCCGTTCTTCAGTCGCAGATAGGACGCCGACTTCACGGCGTAATCGGAATCTCCGCCTCCGTAGACGCCTCCCGGCCTGGCTACCAGCCCGTCCCGGCTGTTATTTGCTTCCGTCCAGCGCAGTTTGTAGTACGTATCCGTAGTAGCGTAATTACCTCCGTATGCAACGGAATATCCGAAAGCGCCCTGAAACAGGACAATCAAATCAAAACCCCGATAGGCAACCGTAGCGTTCAAACCGTACGTCCAGTGCGGCATATTGCCTTTTCCTATTTCCGTCCGGTCTTTCCAGTCAATCACGCCGTCGCTGTTCAGATCCTTGATCCTTACGTCTCCCGGACGGAGCGCCGCATTGCCTCCGCCCACGAAGGCATACTCGCAGGGCAGGGCGTCGATTTCCGCCTGGCTGGTGAACAGCCCGTCGGAGACATACCCCATCGTACGGTCCGTCCACTGTCCGGATTTCTGTTCCAGCCGTTTCTGGTCGGGATCTTCATAGTCCGGCTCCTCGTAATGGTCCCATTTGGCGCGCGACCAGGCAATATAGAAACTGGCGTCGTACATGATATCCCGGCTGCTTTTTGCCGTTCCCAGGGACAGTTCAAAGCCGCGGTCGTTCAGGCTGTTGATATTTTCCGTAGGCAGCGTGGCGCCGAACGTGCTGGGCAGCGAAGTGTTGCGCGTGGCCGGAATACCGTCGCGCGTACGGTAGAAGGCTTCTGCCGTGCCGTAGAGCGTGCGGTTCGGAATCGCAAAATCCAGTCCGGCGTTATAGACCTTCATCTTTTCCCAGGTCAGCAGCGGGTTGGCCATGCCGGTCGGATACAGGCCGGATACAAGGCGGTCGCCCCACTGATACACGCCTCCTATCTGGAAACCGGTCAGATACTGGAAATTTCCCACGCCGTCATTACCCGATGAGCCGTAGCTGGCCCGCAGTTTCAAAAATTCGATGGCGTTCACGTCCTGCATGAATCCTTCCTGCGAAATGACCCATCCGAGCGAAACGCCGGGGAAATAACCCCATCGTTTTCCTTCGGGGAATTTGGCCGAAGCGTCGGCGCGCAGAATGCTTTCCAGCAGATACCGGTCTTTGTAACTGTAGTTGACGCGTCCGATCACGCTTGCCCGCCCCCATTCGCTGGCCGAACCGTTCGCCGTCTGTGTGGCTGCCGAACCGGCAAACAGCTGCTCAATGGCAGACGTCAGAAATTCGCGGCGCCCGGCCGAGAAATTGTTTCCCGAAAAATCCATGCTTTCAAACAGGGCCAGCGCCGTCACGTGATGATCCTTATTAAACGTATGGTCATAATTGAGCGAATACTGCTGAGTCAATTGCCTGTTGAACGTGATGCTTTCACTGGCTTCGGCCTGTGTCCTGAAATTTCCCGCCGGTGTATAGGTATCGGATGCATAGTTATAGGTGTACCATTCGTAAGGCTTTGCAAAAGACTTGCCATACGTCTGCCAGTCCCTGTAATTCACAAAGGCTTTGGCTTTCAGTCCTTCGACGAAAGGTATATCGTAGGACAGGGTTGCGCTGCCACGCAAATCCCTGTTTTTGTTTTGAGAGTATCCATCTATATCCATGTTGGTACTCATATAGATGCTTCCCACGTCTATGCCGCCGGACGACAACTTGGTGGGATCGGGGAATGTAGTCGGATACCAGGGCTGGGTAGCATACAAATCCTGCCACATGTATTCGTAGCTTGCCCGGCCGGCTAACTTACGGTCTTCATACGCCGCAGAAATATCGACGGACAAAATCAGCCTCGACGTAATCTGCGCGTCGATATTGGACTGTACGTTGAAACGGGAGTAGTCTCCACCATTCTTTCTGATCATAGTCTCCTGCTTCTGGTAGCCGAATAAACCGAAATATTTCAGTTTTTCACTGCCGCCTCGAACGGACAGGTTGTGATTCTGCTGCGGCGCCCAGTCCCTCATGACAAAGTCGAACCAGTCGGACGAAGGATAGGCCGGGTCATTTCCGGCAAAATATTTTTCTACCTCTTCGGCCGTATACGGCGCCGTTTCTTCCGGAAGTCCGGCATTCAGGTGTGATTCGCGCGCAACCTGCGTCCGCTGTCCCGAGCTTTGCGTCCTTGCGATGTTCGTGGCTCCCTGCAGGGTATAGGACGTATTGAGCGTGAAGGTAGGCTTCTGAACGATACCCCGTTTGGTAGTCACCAGCAAAACCCCGTTACCGGCCCGTGCACCGTAGATGGAAGCCGCGCCGTCCTTCAGAATGGAGATCGACTCTATCTGATTGGGATCCAGGTCTGTCAGACTGGCCTCAATGCCGTCTACGATGACCAGTGGACCTCCGAAGCCGCGAATATTCAAACTGGCCTGGTCGGAACCCGGCCTGCCCGACGACTGCACGGCAATCAGTCCGGGCAGTTTTCCGGTCAGGGCATTCGTCACGTTACCCACCGGCGCAATGGTCAGCTGTTCCGACTTAACGGCCGAAATCGACCCGGTCAGCGTGCTTTTTCGCTGAACACCGTAACCCACGACGACCAGTTCATCCAGCGCCTTCGCATCCTCCGAAAGCGTGATATTCAGCACGCTTTGGTTACCCGTGGCGATTTCCCGTGTCACGTACCCGATACAGGATACCTGTAAAACCGCATTATTACCGACTGTGAGCGTAAAATTACCGTCCACATCCGTCGCCGTGCCGTTACTGGCGGTTCCTTTTTCCACTACATTTGCTCCGATGACCGGTTCGCCGCTGCCGGCATCCGTCACCGTTCCGCTCACCCGTCCCTGCGCAAAGCCGGCGAGCGAGCCACTCAGGAAGAACAGCGCGCACAGAAACAGGCGGCATCTCTTCCATCTTTCCATAAAAAATACGTTCTTTTTACTCATGAAATTTAAGATAATAAATAAGTTATAAAAATATAATACATCGGAACTGTGACGGAGTTGATTCGTCTCCAATCATGTGTATCCTGTGAATCAGCCAAATCACCGTTCCGACATTTTCCAATCATGTCTGTCATAAAATCAGTTGAATCACAGTTTTTTTTTCAGTTCGGCCTGCAGGCGTTCGATTTCCCGGCGCTGGCGGTCGACTTCGCGTATCTGATTTTCGTAATCTTCGTGATGCTGGCGGTCGAGTTCGGCGGCCAGTGTTCCACTCATTACGCTTCCGGTTAATTCTTCCATATCTGTTCAATCATTAATTAGTAATACTTAATT
>JAIRXI010000053.1 GCA_031268395.1 Tannerella sp.
ATGTACGAAAATGTAAGTAAAGAAGAACTGGAGGCCCTGCTGGAGCACACCAGACGTGAGTTGAAAATATACTCACTGTATTATGAGAAATTGAAGGTAGACAGAGACTGTTACGACAGGCAGGTAAACCTCCTCCTGGACGATATTCGAGACCTTCAAAAAGAACTGGAAAAAAGAAAGTAATAACCTTCCCCGTCCGGAATCGGGCGGGGATTTAAAAAAAACAGTATGGAAACAAAAGAATTTCAAGAATTTATCCGTCGATTCCAATCTTCCGGTCTCGACGAATTGGAACAGTCGCTCGACAAAGTGGATGATTTGACGGACGAACAGCAAACGCAGTTTCAGACCTTACTCGACGCCCGTGCCGGCGATGCGCTTGCACGCGCTAAAGATACCGTCGCTCATGTGAAACTCATACTTAAAATAGCTCCTGTCACCGATTATGTATCCGTCGCCTACCTGTCGAAGCGTTTTTTTGGAAAATCCCGTTCATGGTTACACAACCGCCTGCGAGGCAATAAAAACAACGGAAAGCCCGATACACTTTCCGGCGACGAGATAAGCATCCTCCAAAAAGCGCTCCTGACCATTTCGGACGAAATAAAAACGGCAGCCTTACATCTATCGTGACGTTTGTTTTTAATTACAAAAATCCGGCATTGCTGCCATGCCGGTACCCCGGCGTCTGCAAGACGTCGGGATTTTTTCATCATCAGTATAATTTATTTCTCCCTCCAGATACCTTTGCATTACAAAAAAATCAATGCTAAAGGACAAAAGTCGATCTTTTTTGTCCTTTAGCGGCGCGTTCGTGCGGTGTATTTTTGCCGGAAAAAGAAAAAAAATGAAAACGGATGCAATCATCAGGAGGCGCTTTTTTTTAAAGATATTGACGGAAGAAGCGGAGATCATCAAAAATTTACAGGACACGGTTGTGTCGGAGTTCGGGCTTGAAAGCCTGTTCGACAAAGGCTCCCGTGCCTTTTTCAAAGGTCACTTCGACGTGGAGGCGCGCGACGACATCGCGCGCCTGACCCTGCGTTACGTCCGTCATATCCGGTACGCGGACATTTCCCTTTCCCGCAAGCACGGGCTGTACATATACAACCGCATCGTGTTCGGCCGTCTCTACCGGTACACGCTGGGCAAACTGCGATACGGCTTTCTGGATTCCGTAAGGGATCAGTTGCGCAGGGAACTCGAACGGGCCGGCTACGACGTAAATTCTCCGTCGATGACGGGTTTCATGGACACTTATCACAGCTGACATGGCGCTCCGGGACGACAATATCAATGCGACGCTGAACATCAACGGCAGCCCCGCCCGCGCCGAAATGATGAAACTGGGTGAAGACACGGACAAACTCCGGAAGCGAAACCGCGAACTGGAGCTTGCCATGAAGAAACTTGAGGCGCAGGGAAAGAAGGACACGGAAGTATATCGCCTGTACAGCCGGGAATTGCAGCAGAACGAGCGCGCCATCACCGAAAACAGCCGCCGTCAGCGGGAACTGTCCCAAAGTCTGCAGCTGACGGAGAAAACGATGAACGAACTGCGCCGGGAGGCCCGTCAGCTGCGTGCGCACCTGGCGAACATGATTCCCGACGATCCCAACCGGCAACACCTGAACGAACAGCTGGAGGCGATCAACGCCCGGATGCGTGAACTCGACGGCATCTCGCAGGGCGTGGCTTCCCGTTTCAAGCTGACGGGAGCGGCCCTGGCGGCCTTTGCGGCAGTAAAGGTGGCCGAAAAAATAAAGGAATGGGCGGCTGCGGTGATCGATTTCACAAAAGAAGCCATCAAAATGGCCGGATCGGCACAGGGCATTCAACAGGCTTTCAACCGCTTTGCCACTTCGGACAGTCTGAAAACCCTCCGGACGGCCACGCAGGGGATGGTCAACGATATGGAACTGATGAAAGCGGCGGTAAACGCCAAAAATTTCAACATCCCGCTGGAACAGATGGGAAAATACCTGGCCTTTGCGCAGCAGAGAGCCAGGGATACCGGGGAATCGGTCGACTATCTGGTTGATTCCATCGTAAAGGGAATCGGTCGGAAATCCCCTCTCATTCTGGACAACCTGGGCATTTCCGCCTCAAAATTGAATGAGGAAGTGAAAAAGACGGGCGATTTCGCCTCGGCGGTCGGCAAAATCGTGGAAGAGGAAATGGGGAAGACCGGCAAATCGGTGACAACCGCATCCGATATTGCCACCCAAAAAGCCGTGGCGGTGGAGAATCTGCAGCTGAAATGGGGGCAGCGTTTCCTGAAACTGTCGGAGGGATGGGACAGATTTGTTACCGGATTCGTGGACGGAATGGCAAAAATGGTGGAACCTCAAAAGTCGCAGATTGAAAAACACGACGAACAGATCAAAAAAGTAGCTGACCTGGAGGTGAATACGGCGGCGCTGGCGACGCGGTATGAGGAATTGAAATCGAAAACGGAACGGACGAAGGACGGGCAGGCCGAACTCAACAGGGTCATGAATGTGCTCCGTCAGACGGTACCGGATTGTCACCGAATTTGACGGATACGGCAACATCCTGTCGATAAACACGCAAAAGGTATGGGATTTCATTAAAGCCCAGAAAGCGATGCTGGAAATCACGAATCGAAAGGCGATAGCGGA
>JAIRXI010000064.1 GCA_031268395.1 Tannerella sp.
AATGCCGGCATATAAAGCGGGGGTTCTCAGAGTTGTCGAATTATCCGGATTTTTACTCAAAGAAGCATGAGGTTTAATAAAATTGTAAATAAATACGATAAGATTCATTTTCGCATTGAGGAAAGTCATGTCTTTTGCGAAAGTCAAACTTTTTCGCCTCAGATTACCGTTCATTTTTCTCACTGTGCCATTTGAGTGCTCCACATAAGTGGTATTGATTTTATTACTGGGACTTTGGGATAACTTCTTCAATATCCGTTTCTCTTCTCCGAATACTGTTTTGGTTGTACTGGATAATGCACGGTATCAGCACTGTCATTATGTGATGGAAAAGGCAGAATCATCAGGAATTGAATTGTTATTTTTGCCTTCGTACAGTCCGAACCTGAACATTATTGAACGTTTGTGGGAATGGACGAAGAAAGATTGTCTTAATTGCATGTATTACAGCAAGGTTGCGGAATTTACGGAAGCAATAAACCGTTCACTGATGAAAACTAAAAATAAAGAAAACAAAAGTGAATTGGATACGCAATTATCACTCAATTTTCAATTGTATGACAACTCAATTTATAGCTGAGTGTAGTATAGATTTTCGGTAGCGTGCCGATAAATCGTGATGTAGCCGTTCCTGTCGAGGTGATTCAGCATGGCGAGCAGTTCCAGAAAATATTTTACTTCTTCATCCCGCTTTTCCCTGTTTTCAAACAGCTTCGCTTTTGCGAAGAAAGGAACTGTCGACACCGTTCTTTCCTGCGGGATGCATTTTATCAGCCGTCTGCAGAAAAATGCCGTTCTCTATTATCCAAACCGTGAGCCGTCCACCGGCAAAAGGGGGCGTCCCAAAAAGTTCGCCGGACGGGTCAGTCAAAAGAATCCCGACATGAATTTCTATACACTGTTTCACCATACGGTTGAACTGTATATTTGCAGTTCAACCGTTTACTGCAGAGCCTTTCAACGGAAAATCGATCTTTCCATCGCCGTGTTCGGCCGCGGGGACGGGATGGAAATCTGTCGCAAACTCTATTTTTCGACAGACCCGACATAGGACGGCACAAAAATCGTCCGCTCTTACCCTCCCGTTTTCAGATTGAGTTTCTTTACCGCGAGGCCAAATAGCATTGCGGGCTGGCTAACTGCCAGGCTCGAAGTAAAAACAAACTTGATTTTCATTTTAACGCGGCGCTTACTGCGGTCAACCTGGCCAAAATTCACTGGCTTGAGAATCGAAAGTCGGACAATGAACCGTTATTCCATGTGTGACTTTAAAAACGCTGATACACAACAAGTTGTTATTATGCCGGTTTTTTCGCGCTTTCGCTATCAACCCAAATCTGCCTAAAAATCAGCAACATATTCGGGAACTCTGTAATTACGGCTTTATTGCCGCTTGAACGTAGCAGATTTTATGACGAAGTATTGATCATGGACATTACCTACGAATACAAAGATGCTCTTTTTGGGATTTAGGTTTTCATCGCTTTTGCACGGCCTTCCCTCTGAGACAGTCCTTTAACGAAACAGTAACCCTGTTGAGAAAAAAGAGGGCGCATCCGTTCAGGCAAAAATGCGCTCAAAATGTGGGGAAATACGCACCTGTTATTTGTTTCGCTACCCCAATGTAACCGTATCATGTGTCCCCATTCCTGTAAAGGAAGTATCTGATGGGTATTTTGGGATTATTTCGCCGCCCTTAAAATTTTCATGTCGATCTTCATTCGGATAAAATTATTCGCTTGAAAGATCGCCATATTTCGTTTTTTTCCTACCTTTGGCACAAATTCTGTGTATGATTAGATTGCAATGAGATCACTGTCAGGAAAAATAATAACAGGGATGATTCTGTTTGCCGGTCTTGCTTCCGGCGTTCGTGCGCAAAGCCTCGACCAGGCAAAAAAACTGTATAACGATGGGAGCTATGAAGAAGCCAGGCCTGCTTTTGAAAGGCTGGTCAGCCAGTCTCCCAACAATTCGTCATATAATTTATGGTATGGCGTGTGTTGTTATGAGACGGGCGACTGGGAAACGGCGGAAAAATACCTGCTGACAGCCCGAAATCGCAAAGTGTCCGAGGCGTCCTGCTATCTGGCAAACATTTACACTGCGCAATACCGTTTCGAGGAAGCCGTGGAGATGTGGGAAAGCTATATCGAACAGTTGCAGAAAAAAAAGGAAAATCCTGAAGCTTTTGAGCCGCGCCTGGCAATGGCGGAAAAGTTGCAGCGAATGAAGGAAAAAACGGAGGACGTACAAGTGATCGACAGCCTTGTGGTTGACAGGGATCAGCTCCTTTCCGCCTATTTCCTGAGCGAAGACTGCGGGAGAATGGAACCGTTCGACGTTCATTTCGAATCGTCCGAAGCCCTTGCCGCAACGGTATATGTCAATCCCAGAGGCGACCAGGCATATTACGCCCGTCCGTCGGACAGCGGCCGCTACGCGCTTTACACCCACTCCCGGCTGATGGACGCCTGGACGGACGAGAAACCCGTCTTTCCGGCGGATACGGTGGAAAACAATTACCCGTTTGTCTTGGGCGACGGCCTGACGCTATACTTCGCGTCGAAAGGCAACGGTTCCATCGGCGGATACGATCTGTTTGTAACGCGCTACAATATCCATAACGCATCCTATCTGGCGCCCGAGCAGATGGGTATGCCCTTTAATTCCCCGGCCAACGATTACTTGATGGTTGTCGACGAAATCAGGGGAGTGGGCTGGTTTGCTTCCGACCGCAACCAGCCGGAAGGAAAAGTCTGCCTCTATCTCTTCATCCCCGACGAGTCACGCAAGCGCCTCGAAAACAGCGAGGATGACAAAAGACTGCGGCAGCGGGCGATGCTCTCCGCCATCCGGGAGACGTGGGCCGACAGCCGGAATTATACCGCGCTGATTCAAAACGCACGGACTCCCCCTGTGTCCGGGGAAAAGGAAAAGAAGAAAGACTTTGAACTGGTCGTCAATGACCGGGTGACCTACTACACGTGGAGCGATTTCCGGAGTGGCGAGGCAAAATCCTTTTACGAAAAGGCAGTCGGACTGAAGAAACAGGCCTCTTCCGTCGCAGACAAGCTGGAAGAAGCACGCGGACTGTATGCGGAAGGCAATTCCTCCGTCCGCGACCGGCTGGGCGCCTCCATCCTGCAGGCGGAAAAAGAATGGGAATCGCTGATCCGACAGGTATCCGAATGGGAAAAGCGAGCACGCAATACGGAAAATGCACAATTGAAAAAAAAATAATATGCCACTGGATATTCTCATCATCGTGCTCTGTATGGGCATCGCTGTTTTTCTGCTGCTACTGGAAATCTTCCTGCTGCCGGGCGTTACGGTGGCCGGCGTTGGCGGCGGGCTTTTTGCCCTTGCCGGCATCATATATGCCTATTCGATCGCTCCGGTGGCCGGACATGTCACGCTGGGAAGTTCCGTGGTCGTTTTCGGGGGACTTTTCTGCTGGCTGCTTCGCGCCAAATCATTCCAGCGAGTGGCTCTCAAGACAAACATCGACGCTACGCTGACTTCTACCCGCGACATCGGCCTTCAGGTCGGCGACCGGGGTGTTACCCTCTCGCGCCTTGCCCCGATCGGCAAAGCCCGTTTCGGCCAGACCATTGTCGAAGCGAAAGCGCAGGAAAACCTTATCGACGAACAGACTCCTGTCATTATCGTCCGGATCGACGGGAACAACGTCACGGTACAGGTCGCCGACAAAACCTCTATACAGCCTATTAACTCCTAAAATATTACATCAATATGGAAACAAATTTCGTCTTTTATTTGCTGCTGATGGCAGTAATCGTTCTGTTTTTTATCTTCTGGTACTATGTACCCTTCTTGTTGTGGATTTCGGCAAAAGTGTCCGGAGTCAGTATCTCGCTGATTCAACTGTTCCTGATGCGTATCCGGAAAGTGCCGCCCGGCGTGATTGCCCGCGCGATGATTGAGGCGCACAAGGCCGGATTGAAATCGCTCACGCGCGACGAACTCGAAGCGCACTATCTGGCCGGAGGACATGTCGAACGCGTTGTTCACGCCCTGGTTTCCGCCTCGAAAGCCAACATCGACCTGACCTTCCAGATGGCAACGGCAATCGACCTGGCTGGCCGCGATGTTTTCCTGGCCGTGCAGATGTCGGTCAATCCGAAAGTCATTGATACGCCGCCCGTAACAGCGGTAGCAAAAGACGGCATCCAGCTGATCGCCAAGGCGCGCGTCACCGTACGCGCCAATATCAAGCAACTGGTTGGCGGCGCCGGCGAAGAAACCATTCTGGCCCGTGTTGGCGAAGGTATCGTTTCCTCCATCGGTTCGTCCGAAAGCCATAAAAGCGTACTGGAAAATCCTGATTCCATCTCCAAACTGGTGCTTCGCAAGGGGCTGGATGCCGGTACGGCATTCGAGATTCTCTCCATCGACATTGCCGACATCGACATCGGCAAAAATATTGGCGCCGTTTTGCAGATGGACCAGGCGCAGGCCGACAAGAACATCGCGCAAGCCAAGGCCGAGGAACGCCGTGCCATGGCTGTCGCAACCGAACAGGAAATGAAGTCCAAGGCACAGGAAGCCCGCGCCAAGGTGATTGAAGCTGAAGCCGAAGTGCCCAAAGCCATGGCCGAGGCTTTCCGCTCGGGCAATCTCGGCATCATGGACTACTACCGGATGAAGAATATCGAAGCCGATACGTCCATGCGCGACGCCATCGCCAAGCCTTCTGCCGGCCCAAGCAAGCCGATCAAGTAAGAACAGGAAAACGTGAAAATGAATCGCCGCGGCGATTCATTTTCACCTCCTCTCACCCGCCCATTGCGTTATGCCCTTTTCACCTTCAGAACTGATCATTCGGCCGGATGGGAGTATTTTCCATCTGCATTTGAAACCGG
>JAIRXI010000150.1 GCA_031268395.1 Tannerella sp.
TGTCCTGAACGAAATCGAATCGCCCGAAATGCGCCGCAACGTTTATTCCATGTACATCAAGGACGAACCGAACGCCTCGCTTTTTCCGCGACTGAATCTCTGGGCGGAAGCAATCCGCAGTCAGGGAATACTGCCCTACATCAACCTCTTTCCCGATTACGCCTCCGACGAACAGTTGGGGTCGAAAGGATACGAGGCGCATCTGGATGAGTTTGTGAATACCTGTCACCCGAAATACATATCCTACGACAACTATTCGCTGTACGACGATCATACGCTGAACGAAGACCGGTTTTACGGCAATCTGGAAACCGTGCGGAAGAAATCTCAACAGTACGGCATCCCGTTCTGGAACGTGATTCTCGGTAACACGCACTTTCATTATGCCGAGCCTTCGCCGGCAACGCTGGCGATTCAGGTCTATTCGACGCTGGCATACGGCGGAAAAGGCGTCGGATACTTCACGCATTACGCTCCGGCGCTCGGCAATTACAGGCTGGCGGCCATCGATCAGGAAGGTTACCGTACAGTCACCTGGGAACTGATACGTAGCATCAACCTTCAAATACATGAGCTGGCGCCAATCTACTGCACGTTGAAAAATGTCAATGTCTTTCACACGGGCAACGTGCCGAAAAATGCGCAGGGAATAGCCACGGCCAGGCATCTCGAATCGATTGGCGAAGGCAATCTGCTCGTCGGCGAGTTTGTCGATCCGGCAGGAAACCCGTATCTGTTCGTTGTCAACAAGGACATCCTGAAATCCGTTCAACTGAAAATATCCTTCAGGAAGAAAGGCAAAATACGCCTCGTCAGCCCCTACGGAAACGGCAAAGTCCCGTTTGAAGGAGAGCAGGACTGGCTTGCTCCGGGTGCAGGCGCTCTTTTGACGGTGGAATAAATTATAAATGAATGAAACGAAGCATGTATTTTAATCTACAAATAAGCTAATGAACATGCAAGTTCCATACTGCTTTAACATTAAAAAATAAATGATTACATGAAAAGAGTATTAATCGGTATTATAACACTTGTAGTGGGATGCACGCATATCGCATGTTCCCGGAAAACTTCGGCGTATAAAGATGCCAAACTCCCGATAGAACAGCGGGTAGAGAATTTGATGAGTCTGATGACTCTCGAAGAAAAAATAGAACAGTTGCAAAGCCAGTTGCTTTTTGCAGACCAGTTCGACAAGCGGAATTACAAAGTAGGCCACATAAGGAACAAGGCTCATTTCATACACGCAGACGCCGTCAATCCCGCAACAACCGTACATTGTGCCGAGATAATCAATGACGATTCGCGCGAAGCGCTTAAAGCGAGCCGTCTCGGCATACCCGTACTGCAACACGGCGAAGCCTTGCACGGCGCTTTGTGGGGCAACACCACCTGTTTCCCTCAGAGCATCAGCATGGCGGCCACATTCGACGACGGGTTTTACTACCGCGTTTCCGAAGCCATAGCCAAAGAAACCAAAGCGGTAGGCGTGCGGCAGGTATATTCGCCGGTAGTTAATATATCGCGCGACCCGCGCTGGGGACGTACCGAAGAAGGCTATGGCGAGGACGTACATCTCAATTCCCGCATGGGCGTAGCTTATACCAAAGCGTTGGAAACAAACGGCGTGGTGGCAAGTCCGAAACATTATGTCGATAATTACGGCGACGGCGGACACGAGTCCTACGCGTCGAACGTTTCGTGGCGAACGCTTCGGGAAGTATTCCTGGAGCCTTTCCGCGCATGTATCGAAGAAGGCGGAGCGCGTTCAATCATGGCTTCGTACAATTCCGTCGACGGTGTTCCGGCATCCGCCAACAAGTATCTCCTGCAGAATATTCTTCGTGACGAATGGAATTTCAAGGGCTATGTCGTTTCCGATTACGGAGGAGTTTACGGCGTATATTCCGCTCATAAATTAGCCGGTACGTATGCCGAAGCGCAGGCGCTGAGCCTGGAAGCCGGACTGGATATAGACCTTCCGGGAGGAAACCCCGACCTGCTGTCGCTGGTGAAAAGCGGAAGAATATCGGAACAGACCATCGACATCTCCCTGCGTAGAATTTTGACTGTCAAATTTGAACTCGGACTGTTCGAAAACCCGTATGTCGATCCGCAGGAAGCGGACAAAACCGTCCGTAGTCGCGAACACAGGGAACTCGCACTCGAGGCTGCCCGCAAAGTGATGACTTTGCTGAAGAACAAGGACAACGTCCTGCCATTGTCCGATAAAGCGATAAAGAGGGTAGGGTTGTTCGGTCCCGCCGCCAACATGATGAGCCTGGGCGACTATTCCGGACCCGTCGGCGGATTGAAAAGCGAACACATGACCGAATTTGTCACTCCGTATCAGGGATTGAAACAGCGTCTGGAAGGAAAAGCCGAGGTTGTGCTTCATTCCTCCGATACTGATGTTGCAGACTTGGCGCGCACCTGCGACGTGGTAATCTTTTTTGCATCCATCCAGGAGGGCGAAGGGGAAGACCGCAGTCATCTGACATTGCCCAAACGCAACGTAAAAGTCGAAGGAAGCGTGGATAATGCGCTTATTATAGACGCGGGCGTAAAACAGTCGTTCGAACTCGACCAGGAAAAAATGATTGAAGGCCTTGCCGCAAGCGGAGTGAAAACAATTGTAGTGCTGCAAAACGGTTCGATAATCGACATTCGCCGCTGGGCAGATAGTGTGGATGCAATTCTCGAAGCCTGGTACCCCGGGGAAGTAGGAGGAACAGCCATTGCCGAAACGCTTTTCGGCGACGTCAATCCGGGCGGACGCTTGCCCATGACATGGGCGCGTCATGCAGGCCAAATACCGGTATATTACTACATCAAACCTTCGGGACGGGGATACGGTTATCTCGACGATGATGGAAAACCGATGTTCCCCTTCGGTTTCGGATTGAGTTATACCTCTTTCGAGTATTCCGGGCTTATTGTTCCCGAAAAGATAAACAAAGACGGAGAAACAAAAGTGCTGGTAACGGTGAAAAACACGGGAACGGTCAAAGGCGACGAAGTCGTTCAACTGTACCTTCACGACGAACTTGCATCCGTTGCACGTCCCGTAAAGGAACTGAAAGCTTTCAAGCGTGTTACGCTGGAAGCCGGAGAAAGCCGTCAGGTTGAACTGTCGTTGCCATACCGCAGTTTCGGACTTTGGAACAGGGAAATGAAATTTGTTGTCGAACCCGGAATTTTCACTGTTATGATTGCAAAAGACGCCGCTAATACCGTGCTGGAAGGAAAAATAACCGCTGAATAAATAAAAAAAATAATTGCAATAATGATTGCAGAAGAAACCAAAATAATTATTTACATATGAAAACAAATCGAAGAGAATTTCTAAAAGCATCCGGCTGTTTGGTCGCACTGACAATTATCCCGCGCCACGTACTGGGCAAGGGATACACAGCTCCCAGCGACCAGTTGACCAAAGGCATCATCGGTACGGGAGGCATGGGATGCGGTCATGCCGGTTACGCCGGCACTCGTCTCGTCGCCGTCTGCGATGTGGACAAAAACCACCTGGAACTGGGCAAAAAACTGACAAGCGAGAAAATCGCCGCCTATCACGACTTCCGGGATTTAATCAACGACAAAAATGTCGATATCGTGCATATTGCCACTCCGCCCCACTGGCACGGCATAATGTCGGTCGAAGCCGCCAAAGCGGGCAAAGACATCTGGTGCGAAAAACCGATGACCCGTACCATCGGCGAAGGCAAACGGGTAATGGAAGCCGTCAGACAATACGGACGGATGTTCCGCCTCAATACCTGGTTCCGGTTTACGGATAATTTTTACGGACTGGGAACTCCGGTTAAACCCTTAAAAAAACTGGTGCAAAGCGGACTGTTGGGCTGGCCGCTCAAAGTAACCGTCAGCAAACATACAGGATTTGACTGGAAATTCTTTTGGACGGGAAAAGAATACCTCGAACCGCAACCCGTCCCGCCGGAACTGGATTATGACCTGTGGTTAGGCCCGGCGCCATACAAACCCTACAATCCGCACCGCGTGCACCAGACGTTCCGCGGCTACTGGGATTACGACGGCGGCGGTCTGGGTGATATGGGGCAGCATTACATCGACCCCGTCCAGTACATTCTCGGTAAAGACCACACCAGCCCGGTCAAAGTAGAAGTAAACGCGCCTCAACAGCATCCCGACGCAATCGGAACCTGGCGCTCCATTACCTACACCTACGAAGACGGATGTCAGATTATTCTCTGGGGAGGCGATTACGGCCGGCCGGATACGCCTTACATTGCCGGCCCTAAAGGAAACGTTTATAAAAACTTTGTCTGCGATATTCCCGGCTGGGAGAAAAAACTGGCAGCCTTTCCGGAGCCGGAAGAACAGGTCGCCGATTTCATGGAAAGCGTAAGAACGCGCAAACCTTTTGCGCTTAACGAACAAAACGGATTCCGTTCATCTACGATTGTCAATATGGGCGTGATTGCATTGCGCCTGAACCGCACTTTGCACTTCGACCCGGTAAAACTGGCGTTTATCGACGACGATGCAGCCAACCGCCTGCTGAATCCACCCATGCGTTCGCCCTGGATTATTTAATTAAAAATCAAAGTAAAATGAAAAATATATATTTATCACTCCTCATTTCATGGCTGTGTCTGGCCGGAATATATGCCCAACAGCCGCTCAACCGGACGGCCACAACAATTATTGCCGATGTGCTGGCTCGAATCCCCGCACAAGATGAAGCAAGCTATGCACAGCAACAATATGACCTTGTATCCGCAGGAGAAGAAGGTGTTTTCCTGTTAGCGAAAATGCTGGAAATCCGGGACGAACGAAAAGCCAAAGCAGAATATGCATTAAACGGTTTGAGCAGCTTTGTTTCGGCTTCAGAACAGGAAACCAACCGGCTCGCCGTGGCCAAAGCGTATCTGAGCGCTATCGACCTGCTTGACGACAAAGAAGCCCGGGCGTTTATCATCCGCCAACTGGAAATAGTAGGTAAAGAGGAAGCAGTCGCCAAACTCTCATCCTTTTTGAACGACGAATACCTGAGCAGTCCGGCTGCCGCAGCCCTGGCAGCCATTCGCGGCCAGGTTGCCGAACAGGCAGCCTCCGGTCTAGCGAAGCAAGTGGAGAAAAACGGAGCAATTCATGTTCGCGAAGCCGCCCTGCAACGGTTAATGAAAGCCCGCCCCGACAAAGTCGCCGGATATTTGCGCGATGCACTGAAAGACAAAAGCCGGGATTACCGGAATGCCGCCCTCGAATATGCCCTGGATTATGATATTGCAGCTTTGAGCAAGGAATTGGCCGCCCGTTTGAAAAAAGCGGACGCCGAGCGCAAAGCGGACATCCTGAACTGGTTTATAAAAATCTACGACAATCCGAACCTGCAAAAGCAGCTAACGGTTTCTTATACGGACGTTTTTGCCGTCCAGCTAACGGACTCCAACCCGGAAGTAAAAAAAGCCGCCGCTCTTTTGCTGGCAAAATCAGGTGAAGAAACGGCGATACGGGCATTGGCCGGACTCTTAAACAGCCCTGACGGGCAGCAACTCGCTTTGGCCGGGAATGTTTTGTCTTTTACCGGAGGAGATATTGTCCCTTTCATTACTCCTTATCTGGCTACGGCAACCGCTAAGGGAAAAATCGTCGTTTTGGAATTGCTGGCGGCGCGAAAAGCAGACGAACAGGCGCAAGCTGTTTTGGAACAGCTGACTGCCGCTGACTCTGAAGTGCGGTTGACTGCTTATTCGACGCTAAAAGAGGTAGTCACTCCGAAAGACATCACACACTTATACGCCCTTTTGGAAAAAAGCGCCCCGGAAACCCTTCCTTTCGTTCAACAGGCCATTGTCGCCGCACTGAAGAGCCTGCCGGGAGAAAAACAACTGGAGACAATTCAAAATCAAATGAATCGAACGGACAAAAACAAACAGCAGCTCTATTATCCCCTGCTGGCCTCTTCGGGAGAGAGCAAGGCGTTGGAACTGATAATCCGTTATTTCAAAACAGGAATTTCTTCGGATAAGGAAGCCGCCTTCCAGGCTTTGCTGGACTGGCCGGGCATTGAATCCGCCGCCGAATTGCAGGCTGTCTGTGCTGACACGAAGGCTTCGGCTTATTTTGATCGGGCGCTGGAAAGATACATTCAATTGGTATCTGATCCCGGACTGACGGGAGAAAACCGTCGCATTTTCCTGACAAATGCCCTTGAACTGGCAAAAACCGACGCCCAAAAGAATGAAATATTGACCCGTATAGGACAGACCGGTTCATTTTTAGGCTTGTTGCTTGCCGGGGAATACCTGAATCAGGCGGCCTTGCGGCAGACAGCCGCCCTCGCAGTGATGAACATTGCATTGAGCAATCCTGACTATAAGGGAAAAAACGTAAGGAATCTGCTTGAAAAAGCCTCCGAAATTCTTGACAATCCCGATGCGGCTTATCAAAGGGAAGCCATCCGCAAGCATTTGAATGAAATGCCGGACGAAGAAGGATTCGTCTCCATTTTTAACGGGAAAGACCTCTCCGGCTGGCAAGGCCTGGTCGGGAATCCGCTTACCCGCGCCCGGATGAAACCGGCCGAATTAGCTAAACAGCAGGCTTTGGCCGATGAAACTGCCCGGAAGCACTGGATTCCTTCAAACGGGATACTTGTTTTTGACGGAACGGGAGGCGATAATCTTTGCACCGTCAAGCAGTATGGCGATTTTGAAATGTATATCGACTGGAAACTGGAACCCTCCCCGGAAGCGGACGCCGGAATTTACCTGCGCGGAACGCCTCAGGTACAGATATGGAACATTGCCCGTACCGATGTCGGCGCAGAGGTCGGCTCCGGCGGACTGTACAACAACCAAACGAATCCTTCGAAGCCGCTTAAAGTCGCCGATAACCGCCTGGGTGAATGGAATACTTTTTACATCAAGATGATTGGCGACAGGGTTACGGTCTTGCTTAACGGCGAACCGGTCGTCGACAATGTCATTATGGAAAACTATTGGGATCACTCGCAAGCGCTGTTCCCTGTCGAACAAATTGAATTGCAGGCGCACGGCAGTCAAGTCTGTTACCGAAATATTTACGTCCGGGAATTGGAACGCCGCAATCCTTTCGAATTGCCGGCGGAAGAAAAGAAGGCGGGCTACCGGATTTTATTCGACGGAACGAACATGCATGAATGGACGGGCAACATGGTAGATTATATACTGGAAGACGGCTGTATTTTCATGCATCCGAGCAGCGCTCACGGCGGCAACCTTTACACCAAAAGCGAATTTGGAAATTTCATTTTCCGCTTCGAATTTCAATTGACTCCGGGTGCAAACAATGGTTTGGGTATCCGTACGCCGATGGAAGGCGATGCAGCATACGTCGGCATGGAATTGCAGATTCTGGACAGCGAAGCGCCCATTTACAAAGACCTGGCGCCCTACCAGTATCACGGCTCCGTATACGGCATCATTCCTGCGAAAAGAGGCTTTTTGAAACCCGCGGGAGAATGGAATTATCAGGAAGTAACGGCCAACGGCGACCATATAAAAGTCGTATTGAACGGTGCGGTCATTGTGGACGGTAATATCCGGGAGGCAGTGAAAAACGGCACGCCGGATAAACAGAAACATCCCGGCCTGTTCAATGCAAAAGGACACATCGGTTTCCTGGGACACGGCTCACAGGTTAAATTCAGAAACATCAGGATTTTGGAATTAAAATAATGAAGCAGAAAGTATTTTGTATGCTTGTTTTGCTGGCAGGCGTGAGTTTGAGCGTAACGGCTCAGGAGAAATTGAAAAGCGACGGTGAAATACAGGTCATGGCTTATGGCGGACCTGAAGGAACGCCGGAAGGCTACCGCGAAATGAAAGAAGCCGGCTTCGACATGTGCTGGTTGTGGGCTGGTATCGACGATGCGAAGAAAGCGATGGACATGGCGCACGAAGCCGGCGTGAAAATCCTGTTCAGCTGTGATGAATTGAAAACAAACACGGAGAACAGCGTGAAAAAGGTGATGAATCATCCTGCCCTTGCCGGATATATCCTTTCCGACGAACCTTCGGCAGACATGTTTAAGGAACTGGGAGACTGGGTCAGAAAAATACAGGCCGTCGATTCGAAACATTTCTGCTACATCAACCTGCTGCCGAACTACGCAACTTTCCACCAGCTTGGCGTGGACGACAAAGAACTCTACGGAGCGCCGTCCTACCGCGAATACCTCGAAGCATTTGTCAGGGAAGTGCCTGTGACGTTTATTTCCTTTGACCACTATCCCGTCATTGAGGAAAACGGCGTGAGCCGCCTGCGCGAACAGTGGTACGCAAACCTGGAAGACATCAAATACGTATCGCAAAAGAGCGGACTGCCGTTCTGGGCTTATGCTCTTTCGGTGGCTCATCGCATCTATCCCGTGCCGACGGTTGGCGAGTTGCGATTGCAGGTATACAGCAACCTTGCGTATGGAGCGCAGACGATTCAGTATTTCGCATACAGCGATGGAGGGTATGAAGACTATCACCACTCTCCCGTATCTTACGGCAAGCGTACCGAAGTATATGACCGCATCAAACTCGTAAATCATGAGATAAAAGCCCTGTCGGGCGTCTTTCTCAATTCAAAAGTCGTCGGCGTATGGCACACCGGCGCGACAACGCCTGCCCCGTGGATAACCGCCCGTATGCAGGAACAGTCTCCGCGTGCAATGCCTCCGGTCAGACTGCTGCAAACGAGCGGGACAGGCGCCGTGGTATCGTTGCTGGAAAAGGAAGACAGTCGTTTCCTCGTCATAGTTAACCGCGACCACCGGCACCCGATGAAACTGACGTTCATTGCTGACGATTCCGTGAAGAAAGTAATGAAAGACGGCACTCTCATCCCGGCAAGCAGGTACGCATACACAATTGAAGTAGACCCTGGCGACGCGGCGATTTATACGTGGAAAAACTAAAAGCAGTAAAGATTATGGTAGGAAGCCATACCGGAATTGTACGACTGTTTCCAGCAATTCCGGCGTTGTGGAGCGATGTCGCCTTCGACTGCCTGCGTACTGCGGGTGCATTTCTCGTTTCGGCTCAGATAATTGAACAATCATGCAAAAGCGGATGAATACCGCGACCGCGTGAAAGTGATAAACGAACGGCTCAAAGGTACGTGATTCCTGACACTGCTGATTATGTATAGATTTTCATCAAATGTTACATGGATTATCATTAGCTATATAACAAAAAGCGCTTGATATCTATACATAATTGGCAATGCCAAATAATCATTTAATCCCTTTTAGTAGGTTTTTCTAGATGCCCTAGAACTATTTCCGTCCATTACTTCTTTGATTGCTTTCAATTTCTTTGCATCGGGATCGCCTTTGGTAGGCACGAGGTAACCGCCTTCACCCAATTCGTTCCATGCATAAATCAGGATTAGACGTTCCTTTATCGTTTTCGTCGGGTTGTCATCCATCCAACGGATAGCATCTTTCAGAAAATTTTTGAACAATTCCGGTGAACTGTCGGGAAAATACCAACCTTCTTTCTGATTCAGGCCGTCGGGACCCTCCCATGGACGTTTGTCCCATCCCGAATTGAGCACAGGGATATAGGGTTGTTCTTTTGTGCCTTCCCAACGCGGTTTGGCACGATCAATCAACTCCTGAAATTTGTGTTCTTCACTTCCGTCAGCATATCCCGAAGTGAGGTTATAATGTGTGCTGAAAGTAAAAGCTTTTTTCTTTGCCGATTCTCCACATCCTGCTATTGCAAGACCGTCTTTAAAACCTTCTTTCTTCGCTACTTCCTGTATTTTAGCTATTTGTTCGTCATTGATGGCATTGTCGCCGGTTCCGAATATTACAAGCAAAGGTTTGTTATCCACCCTGATGTATTGCGGATCTTTGAAAAATTTCGACCAATATTTAATGGCGCTTTCCCAGTTTTCGTTTCCAAGGATTTCCGAACCTCCGTGGTTGGCTATCAAAAGACTGTATTTGATTCTTTTCCTGTTTTTGGCAGTCAGATACAATTCCATACTTTTGTGATGATGGTCGTTCTCAATGGCTTCAATATTGATAGGGCCTTTGTTGTTGCGCCAGTACCAGCAAAAAAGGAAAAAATCCACACCATTGTCCGCAGCCAAATCAATCTGACGTTCCATGATTTCCTGCGTATCATCTCTCCATCCCCAGACAGGTTCCCTGTCTGAAAACTCCCTGACGAACCGTTTGGTTAAATGTGTCGGAGCATTTTTAGCCCATGGTTCATTGGGATCATCGGCCAACTTGTTTTTCCCTGCCCAACCATCAAAATAATATACTCCAACAGTGGCGGGTTTCTTTTTTGCACTACTCGTTAGAACAATAGAAAAACATATTGCAAAACATGCCATGCATAATACCTGTACTTTACGTAAAAAAAATATTTTCATAATTTTGGCAAATTAATTAATTGATTATCTAATAAATTTAACATTCGAAAAAGAGAATGAAGAGTGTTTATCAGTAAAATGATGTATACTATCGCTAAATATTTGAATATTTGTTTCATGATATATAGAGTTTTTGATTAATATTATAGTATGCATAAAAGACTGAAAGATTTCATTCTATTTTTCTTCGACGACTTCTTTAATTATCTTTAATTTAGCGGCATCAGGATCTCCTTTTGTAGGAACCAGGTAACCACCTTCGCCCAATTCGTTCCAGGCATAGATCAAAACTAAGCGTTCATTAGTGGTTTTCGTTGGATTATCGTCCATCCATTGGATAGCATCTTTCAGGAAATTTTTGAATTTCTCCGGAGAACTGTCGGGGTAATACCATCCTTGATTTTGGTTCAGACCGTCTTTGTTTTCCCACGGTCTTTTGTCCCAACCTGATGTGAGCAGCGGAATATATGGTTGTTGTTCCGTACCTTTCCATTCTGCTTCCGTAGCTTTCATCAACTCATCGAAATGATGTTCTTCCGAGCCTGCCGCATACCCTGGTATGACATTATAGTGCGTAGTATGTGTAAATCCGGCTTTACCTTGAGCGTTACGTCCGCATCCGGCTATCGCCAAGCCGTCTTTAAACCCTTCTTTTTTAGCCATTTCCTGCATCTTTGCCAATTGGTCGCCTGTCACGGATTGATCTCCGGCAGAGAATATCACCACCAAAGGCTTTCCATCTACAGTAATATACTGAGGATCTCTGAAATATTTCGCCCAATACTTTACCGCTTCTTCCCAATTTTCGTCACCAAGAATTTCCGAACCACCATGGTTAGCTATCAGAAGACTGAATTTGAGTTTTTTCTTGTTTTTAGCTTTCAAATAAAGGTTCATACTTGTATGAAGAGAGAGATTCTCAATAACTTGCGGATTGATGACGCCACCATCGTCTTTCCAATACCAGCAAAACAGAAAAAAATCAACATCGTTGTCAGCAGCAAGGTCAATTTGCCGTTCCATGATTTCCTGCGTATCATCGCGCCAGCCCCAGAGAGGCTGCCTGTCGGAAAATTCCTCGACAAAGCGCTGCGTCAAGTGTGTTGGCGCATTTTTTGCCCAAGGTTCATTAGGATCGTCGGCCAACTTGTTCTTTCCAGCCCAGCCGTCAAAATAATACACGCCTATCGTAGCAGGTTTGTCTTTTCCACAACTTTGCAAAAGAAAAACAAAGCAAGCCACCCACATTACTTTACACAACATTTCTGTTCTTTTTAAGATTCTCGTTTTCATAATTCTTATTTTTTTGTTATCTATTCAATTATAATTTTACTTACGAATTCATTCTTTCCAATCATTGCCGAATCAGAGTTACGTCAAAGTCCGATGCAGGAGTACATTAAGGTTAAACGCAGACTTGCATCACGCCTCAATGCAGGCCTGCATCACGCCTCGACGTAAGCTTACGTCACGCCTCGACGCAAACTTAGCGTCTATTTCTGCTACGGATTTTCGACGGTTAACGGCAGGTCATAGACAATTGTGCGGGCAACCTTCAGCAGTGTCATGTTGTTTGAAAACCTCGTTACAACCTGCAGCGTGTAAGTTCCCGGCGTTAATGCGGGCGCAAGTATGACAAGCTTTTTCGGGTCGTTTTGCGAAACTTGCATCACAGGCGTACTTTCGCCCAGACTGTCTATGAAAAAGATGCCCATTCCATCCCCGTCAAGCGGTGCAATGCGCAGTTTGTCACCGGTAATGGTGAGGATGCCGCCGGGCGTAATATGTCCGTCGGTAGCTTTGGTAGCGGCGTCGATTACTAATCCGATGTATGCGCCGCTGTCTTTCACGCCGATTATTTCCATCTTTACCGACGCAAGCCCTTCACGCAGTTCCGTTGCCGGCGAAATGCTGACGTATGGTTTTTGCTTTGAAGGGTCGATGGTGCGGTCGGAACCTAACCACACACCCTGTGTCACCGGCGCGATGTGCACCACTTTGTCCTGTACCGACGAGCCTTCCAGTACCGATTCGAGGACGATGCTGTCGCGTTCGTTGAGAATAGACAGAATCGTCTCGTAACGCAGTTCCGTACGTTCACTGACAATACGCTGGGCTATATCTTCATTTCGCACCGTGTGTCCCACGGTGGATACCTCGCCCGAATAATCGTTTTCCACATCCTGCGTTAAATAGTTTTGACGCAGCCAGATTTTCCAAATGTATTCATTCTTTTTTGCCATGATAATTGTATCTTAATTAATAACTGATTTAATATCTATCGTATTTACCGTCAATAAATACCGATTTTACCGCTTCGAGATAACCAAAACCGTTGAGCATGTCGGGAAGTAGGTAACTTCCTTCTACCCATTCGTTCCATGCATTAATGGTAATCAGGGGAGGCTGTTCGGGATGACTGTCTGCGTATTGCTTCGCTATGGAAAGCAAGGCTGCAAAACTTTGCGGAGTATTGTGATAATGAACCACATCTTTCATCCCTTTTGCAGGGAAACGGGGCGTATCATCCCAGCCGATGGAAACACAGGGAAACAGCGGTATATTAAGAATGGAATCCATCTGTGTCCGTATTTTGATGGAATTGGTTCCATAAACCACATAATCTTCTCGCGTACCACCCATGTTGTACATGGCGACACTGTTGAAACCCATTGCATCAACTCTGTCGGAAAACTGTTTTGCTGCTTCCTGCGACATTAGCGAACCTCCTCCCTGATTCCATTGTATATGCAATCCCGGAAAACCGGCTTTCTTCACTTCGTCACGGAAATAATCCAGCACTTTGCGGGTTTCTTCAACGCTTCCGCCGAAACTTTCCAGCAGTTTACCGACACTGAAAATAGAAAAAACAGGTTCACCATTGATTTTAAAATAATTGGAACGCTTGAAATACTGATTAATAATCCTGTCAACGATGATTTTATAGTTTTTCCAGTCCACCCTGGCATCCCATAGAATATCCGTGTTGTCTTTGTAACGGTGTACGTTCCAGTAGTTGTATTTCACGTCGTGATTCGCCCACATGATGTAGAACTGCATCTTGCCGTTGTTTTTGGCTTTCAGGAAACCATCGTTGAGGGCGCTTTCGAGGAAAGGACCTTCCTCATACCAATACCAATCGTACACAAACACGTTAACACCATGGTCTGTCGCTGCGTCGATCCATTTCTCCACCACCTTCGGGTCATTGTCCAATCCATAACCCCAAAGCGGCTGGCGCGGTTGATAATGCCCGTCAAAACGGGGATTGCCTTTTTTAATCACTTCCCATTCGCCAATCCCTTCCGGCCACAACTTTTCATGCGCCAACGGGTCATCGTGACACGACGGCCAGATATATGCTGCCACATAATACTTACTGTTCTTTGCATACTGTTTTTCCTGCTGCGATTGTGCTACCGATGCACAACTAAAGATAATGGCCGCTACTATAAACATCCGCATTTTAAATCTTACACTTTCCATACTTATTAAATTTAATTATTAGTTTTTATTTGTCGTATTTTCCGTCCGTAATTACGTCTTTCACTGCCTCGAGATAGCCGAAACCGTTGAGCATATCGGGGAGTAGATAACTGCCTTCCACCCATTCGTTCCAGGCGTTGACGGTAATTATTTTCGACTGTTCGGGATGACTGTCGGCATATTCTTTTGCTTTCTGCAACAGCATGGCGAAACTTTGCGGTGTGTTGTTGTAATGCACCACATCGCGCATGCCTTTTTCGAGAAAACGCGGCGTGTCGTCCCAGCCGACAGATACGCAGGGAAAAAACGGAATGTCAAAAATAGCATTCCACTGCTCACGTATCTTGACGGAATTGGCGCCGTAGACAAGGTAATCTTCATTGGTTCCGCCCATATTGTAAAAGGTTACACTGTTGAATCCCAGCGTGTTTACTTTTTCGGTAAACTGTTTAGCCGAGTTGTCCGACATGAGCCATCCGCCACCTTCATTCCATTGGAGATGCAGTCCCGGAAAACCGGCTTTCTTCACTTCGTCCCGAAAATAGTCAAGCGCCTTGCAGGTTTCTTCAATGCTTCCTCCGAAACTTTCCAGCAATTTACTTACGGCAAAGATGGAAAATACCGGCTTCCCGTCAATCTTGAAATAGTTTGGTCGTTTAAAATACTGCTTGATGACACGGTCAACAATGATTTTGTAATTTGCCCAATCTACGGCGGCTTTCCATTGCGAATTATCATCCCCATACAGGTGAATGTTTATGAGTCCCCATCTCATGTCATGGTTTGCCCACATGAGATAAAACTGCATTTTTTCGTTGTTTTGGGCTTTGAGAAAACCATTATTGAGGGTGTTTTCCAAAAACGGACCTCCCTCATACCAATACCAGTCGAAAACAAAGACGTTGACTCCATGATCGGTTGCGGCATCAATCCAGCGTTCCACCACTTTCGGGTCATCGTCCGGTTCGTAACCCCACAGAGGTTGTCTGGGCTGGTAATGTCCGTCGAAACGCGGGTTTCCTTTCCTGATCACTTCCCATTCGCCCGTTCCATCTGGCCAAATTTTCCGGCTCATGTCTTCATCGTGGCACGACGGCCAGACATACGCCGCTATATAATACTTACTGTTGTTGGCATCATGTTTTTCCTGCTGGGACTGTACTACCGATGCACAAGCAAAGATAATGGCCGTTACTATAAACATCCGCATTTTAAATCTTACATTTCTCATACTTATTAATTTAATTATTGGTTTGTACCTCCATATACAATCCGTTTCACTACTTTCAGATAAGCGCCATCAGGATCACGTTTGGTAGGGACAAGAATAGAACCTTCGTCGAGTTCATTCCATGCGCAAATTACTGCTAAGCGGTCTTTGGTGATTTGTTCCTGATGTTCGTCCATCCAACGTACCATCCATGTAAGAAAAATATCGAATGCTTCGGGAGTACTG
>JAIRXI010000154.1 GCA_031268395.1 Tannerella sp.
GTCGCCCGCAACAGTCTGGATGAATGGATCTATTACCTGAAAAACACTGAGATACCCGAAACGTTCAGCGCCCGCGGCCTGAAGGAAGCGCGTGAGCAGCTGGTGTATGATAACCTCCCCGAAGATGAAAAGAAAGCTTACGAGCATCACGTGCGACAGGACCTTTACGAGCAAAATGTGATTGACGATGCACGCTATGGCGGTCTGGTAGACGGCGAAGCAATCGGCTTGGAAAAAGGCGAAGCAATCGGCATAGAAAAAGGTGAAGCGATTGGTCTGGAAAAAGGTGAAGCGATCGGCATGGAAAAAGGCGAAGCACTTGGTCTGGCAAAAGCGGTTATCGGTAGCCACCGTGCAGGATTTTCGGTTGAAACGATTTCGGTCATCACCGGTTTGACGCCAGGACAGGTTCAGGAGATACTGAACCGGAACGATGAACGAATATAACGATGAACTATGAACGATGAACGATGAACGGTGTCTCGCATATGTAAGGGTGGGTTTGAAACCCGCCACCACCGCGAACATCGTCATTGCGTACCCGCTGGCGCGGACTTGTAGTCCGTGCCGAATTACCAATACTGAGGGGCACGGACTGCAAGTCCGCGCCAGCGCAGAGCCAGCGCGGACAGCCACAGGAAACATTGTTTTCTATTGATATGCAAGTCATAACGGACTTGGATTATATCAAACTCAGGTTATAATCATAATGTTAAAAATTAGCTTTGTGTCAAATTTGACATATTTTATACCATTTTTGTAAACATTTCTTCGTCGTTTAATCGTATATTTGCACCGAAAATAATTGATATTACCTGATATGATTTCTGCCGAAAGAAAAACATTCTGTATTTTAGAGTTAATTAACATGAAAATGTTGGTTAGCTCGGATTATTTCTTAGAGAGAGAGAGAGAGAGAGAGACTCAGGCGTATATATACAGAAATAATCATAGAATGGTATATAACAGGCGCGCGTACGCGCGAGATAATAAAAATAAATCATTTAACAATACATCCCCTTACTCTAATTCAGTTATTTCTGAAGCGGGCGACAACAAGGGATACTCTAATTTATATCATTTTATCCGGACAAAACCGGTCGACAAAATATTAATTTCTTGCCGGCCTGTTCATTTTATACCTTTAAGGGAGGATTATATACGTACTGATCCTCCCTTTATATAAGTGCGTCCTTATCCAGGATGAAATCAATAACTTTCGCATATCGTTTTCTATATGAATTAAAAGTTTAAATCTTATACAAGAATCATATATATAATGTATATGGAAAATAAAGATTTCAGATTGATGAACTACCGTTTATTCGGGTATTTTTTGAATATTTTATATTATGTATAATTCTATTTATTATGTTAAAGCAAAAATGAAAAAAAAGAAGATTATTTTTTCGACAATCATTTTAATAATGATGTTGTGTCCGTTCATCTCCGTCCGTGGGGCGGTGATGCAGCAATCAATTTCGATAAGAGGAGAGATTACGGATGCCGGCAATCTTCCACTGCCCGGCGTAACGGTCATGGTGCAGGGAACGACGATAGGTACGTCTACGGATGCGGACGGTAAGTTTACGCTTGCCGGTGTTCCGGGCGAAAATTCGGTACTGCTGATTTCCTACATAGGCTTCAAGCAATTGACGGTAACGGTCGGCAAGGAGCGTACTTTCCGGTTAGTCATGCAGGAACTATCGACAGAACTGGAGGAAGTCGTAGTAGTAGCGTATGGTATACAGAAAAAGGTTTCCATAACAGGAGCCATTTCTTCCGTACCGGCAAAAGATCTGAAGATCAGTTCTTCTGCCAGCCTTGCCAATACATTGGCCGGGCGTATCAGCGGTTTGACCTCTATACAGTCCGGCGGCGGACAGCCCGGACATGACGATCCGACAATGTATCTGCGCGGCGCTGCCACCATCAACGGCAAGAACCCGCTGATCCTCATTGACGGAGTGCCACGCGACAATATCCGGACGATCAACCCCAACGAGGTCGAATCGGTTTCGGTACTCAAGGACGCCTCAGCCACCTCCGTTTTCGGAGTAAGGGGAGCTAACGGCGTAATACTTATTACAACAAGGCGAGGTAAAGAAGGCAAACCCGAACTGACCGTCAATGCAACGCAGAGTTATGCGGCTTTTACGCGTGAACCCTCGTTCATCCATTCGGCGGAATACCTGAGGATGCGTAACCAGGCGCTCATCAACGACGGACGCGAAAGCTCCATCTTCGGGCCGGAAATCATTGCCAAGTACGAAAACCCGCTTCTCGGACTCAATCCTGCCGATCCTGATTATGAACAGCAGGCAGCCATACGGCGGTACATGTATCCCGACAATGATTACTACCGCGAGATGATCGCCCGCTGGGCGCCGCAAACCGTCTTAAATGTCAACCTGACGGGAGGCACTGAAAAGCTGTCGTATTTCCTTAATACGGAATACTTCCATCAGGGCGGGAACCTGAAGACGGAACCCAAATCGGTTCTGGGATACGATCCATCGTCGAAACTGGACAGATACAGTTTCCGTTCGAATGTGGACTACAAGATTTCGTCGTCGCTGACTGCGTTCCTCAACCTGGGCACCTATATTGAAAAAGTCAATATGCCTGGGGGCGTAAACAGTATCTACGGAGGCAGTACGGAATGGACGATGACCGACCTGTTCTACCGGACGCAGCAAGTGTTGCCGCTTTCTCCAGGCCCGGCGACGATTGCCGGGTTCGGCGTACCGGCAGGCAAGCCGATTGATCCGACCACACCGTATGGAGGGCATTACATGGATTTCAACCCCTACCAGAAGATCAACTATCTCGGATACTACAACGAAACGCGCGCCAACCTCAATTCGACCGCAGGACTGAACTGGGATCTGAGTTTCCTCACAAAAGGGCTTTCCGCCAAGGGGATGATATCATACGACTCCTGGGCGTCAACCTATGTAGAAGGGAATTATAGCGCTACATATTATCAGGCAAACGTTGATCTCAATACGGATGAACTGACGTTCTCGGAGTACTCGACAGGCAGCAATTCCCTGTCGCTAAGCAAATCAGCCAAGTCCAAATACACCATCAACGTGCAGGGCACACTGCAGTACAACCGGCAATTCGGGTTGCACGACGTGGGCGGCATGGCGCTGGTGCAGCGCGACTACTGGGAATCGGAAGGAGCCGACATACCCTACAATGTGCTCGGTGTTGCCGGACGCGCCACGTATAACTACGACACGCGCTATTTCGGCGAAATCAACGTAGGATACAACGGTTCTGAACAGTTTGCGCCTTCCAAGCGCTTCGGTTTCTTTCCGGCAGCTTCCGTCGGATGGGCGCTCACGAACGAAGGCTTCCTTAAAGACAATGCCCTGTTGACCTATCTGAAGTTGCGGGCGTCTATCGGGAAAGTCGGTAACGACAAAATGGGCGATTCGCGCTTCCTGTACATTGATAATATCACCTACGGCAGCGGAGGCGCTCTCGGCAGCCTGGCGCAGGGACGCGGAATCAACGAAGGATTGCTGGGCAATACAGGCCTGACATGGGAAATAGCCACCAAATACAATCTTGGAGTCGATTTCCAGATCATCAAAGACCTCTCCGGCTCAATTGACGTCTATAAGGAAGACCGCTCACAGATACTCTTGCAGCGTCGAAGCGTACCTTCATGGCAAGGATTGCCGCTGGACAATATTCCGCGTGTAAACATGGGCGAAGTCGACAACCGGGGCTATGAAATAGAACTGGCTTACAACAAACAAATCGGCAAAGACTTGCTTATACAGATGAAAGGCAATTTATCCTACAACCGCAACAAGCGGATGAATGTGGACGAAGTGCCGAGGGATGAAACCTACTTCTATAGCTCACGCGAAACCGGCTTCCCGATCAACCAGGACTGGGGATACGAGATCGACTGGGCGCAGGACGGAGGCTACTGGACGCCTGAAACGCTGGCCGATCCCAATCATATTACCTATGATTTCGGAACGCCTCGCGCAGGAGATTTTGTCTATAAGGATTTGAACGGCGACGGCGTCATTTCGGAGAAAGACCAGGCGCCTATCGGCTACGGCAATATCCCGCGGATCAGCTGGGGAACGTCACTGAACCTGCAATACAAGGGATTTGATGTTTACGTGTTCTTCCAGGGAGTCGCCAAATACAGCAGTACGGTAGGGGCTAACGGGATTCGGGAAGGCAGCAGGTATTACGATTATCAAAAGAATGCCTGGACGATTGAACGCTGGCAGAACGGCGATGAAATCTCATATCCCGCCCTGTCAACCGGGGAGAGCACCAGTCACCAGAACAATTCATTCTTCATTTTCGACCGGTCGTTTACGCGGTTAAGAAATGCCGAAATAGGATATACGCTCCCGTCAGGGACATTGAAGGTAGCTGGAATAAGTCAAATGCGGATTTTCATTCAGGGGCAGAACATATTTACCTGGTCTCCCAATTTCCGCCCGACACACGTAGACCCGGAAGTTAGCAATTCCATCAGCTATCCTCAGACAAAAACTTTCAGTTTCGGAACAAATATTACATTTTAATTGATTGAATTATGAACTATATAATCAAAAAATATTTAACAGGATTAACAGGATGTCTGGCGCTTGCGCTGTGCCTTATTGCGAGTTCGTGTTCCGACACGTTGAACTCGGCGCCGGACGGCAAGATTTCACTCGACGACGTCTTTAAGGACAACGAGATGACGGCAGCCTATTTGAATACATGTTACGCTTATATTCCCGGCGAAGGCTCGAGATGGTATTTCTGGATGCGCGGCCCGGTAGACTGGTGCGACGAGGCATGGGATACCGACGCCGAAGCCGAATCGTGGATCACATCCGGCCAGCTGTATAGCGGAAACGCTTCCGCCTCAAGCCATCCGGCCTACCAGTGGTCGGAGGCCGGCAACGGCGACTACTGGAACCGGTACTGGGCTGCCATACGGAAATGTAGCTATTTCCTGACCTACATCGACGAGGCCGCCGTAACGAGCGAAGCCAACCGTAGCCGCTGGAAAGCCGAAGCACATCTGCTGCGCGCTTTCTACTACGCCGAGTTACTGCGCTGGCTCGGCTGTCCGCTCCCGATCGAGCGCGAAGTATACGGGCTGGACTTCGACTTCACTACAGTGCAGAGAAGTTCCTACTACGAATTGGTACAGTTTATACTTGAAGACTGCAACGCGGCGCTGAGTTCTCCGGAACTGCCCTGGCGCATCACTACCGAGGCCGAAGGATACCGGTTCACCAAAGCCGTGGCCGAAGCCATCAAGTCGCGAATGACGGTCTACATGGCCAGTCCGCTCTACAACCAGGGACAAAACTACTGGGAAGAAGCCTATCAGGTCAACAAAACCTCTCTGGCCAACCTGCGTGCGCAGGGATACGAACTCTACAACCAGGTCAACTATCCGGGCACGTGGAAAGACCCGGAAGCCTTCCTGCCAAACGACTATGCAGCGCTGTTCAACGAGTATTTCTGCAGCAACATGGTCTTCAGCGCCGCTCCGGTGGACAGGGAAACGCTGTATCAGAACAGGGAAGGACAGGGTAATATCTGGCATATCGACGGCGTAGGCGCACAGGGCGGTTACAAGTCCGGCACATGTCCTTCGCAGGAACTTGTCGACTGTTTTGAAACTACGGACGGGCAGCCGATACTAAACCTGGCGCGGCCCTATCAGGACGAAGTGACTCACCTGATACCGAATTTCAACCCGGCCAACACGCTCTACAAAGAACAGGATCCATATTCCAACCGCGACCCGCGTTTCTATGCAAGCATCTATTACAACGGGTCGATGCGGAAAGCCAACTGGCAGTTTAACGAGTCGTCGGCCAGCGTGGAGAACTATCCTGCAGACATGGGATACCGCACAAGAGTGATCGCCACGTGGGATGGAGAACCTCAAACGGGAATCAGTCGCACCGTCCGCAAGGCCACCCGCACGGGATACTTTGAACGGAAATTCCTGCATCCTTTTACGGGAGCTGAAAATTCGGTAGAGGGCGCCCACGCCAAAAACTTCCGGCTGGGAGAAACCATACTGAACTTTGCAGAGGCCGCCGCCGAAGCCAATCATCTGGACGAAGCGCGCGAAGCCATCAACGAAATCCGCTCGCGGGTAGGGATGCCCAACCTGCCGGCAGGACTCTCTAAAGACGAACTGATCCTGCGTGTACACAACGAACGCCGCGTAGAACTGGCGCTCGAAGGACACCGCTATTTCGACGTGCGCCGGTGGAACACTCCCGACGGCGACCTTGAGAAAACCGACCGCTGGGTCAATGCTATGTGGATCACCCGGAACGCCAACGGAAGCTATACTTACAACCGCGGCCCCGTTTCACGCGAACGCCTTTGCTGGTCGCGTAAATTTATGTGGCTGCCCATTCCCATGAACGATGCAAACATCATGAAATCGCTCACGGGCGAAGACTGGCAAAATCCGGAATGGTAACAATATGTTTCATGAAAATAATAGAAATACTAATGAAAAGTAAAAGTATAATAAGAATCGGGGCAATAGTAATGATTGCCGCATGTATGACGTTTCCCCTTCATGCACAAACTCCACAGACAGTGGAAGAAGCAAGCGTAGAAGCGGAAGAAACGTCTGTTAACGGAGGCGCCGGCGAAGCGAATACGGAACTGTACAGTCCGGAAGAAACTGTACGTTTCGGATATTCCTCTCAATCGAAGGGCGCCGTCACCGGCTCGGTATCAACCGTGTCGGGACGGGCGCTGGAGAGTTCGCCAGTAGCTAATCTCTCGCAGTCGCTGGCCGGAAGGCTTAACGGACTGTTCACAAACGAGGAATACTCGGAACCCTCGCGAGTACAGACCGTACTGCGGGTGCGTGGCGCATCTACCATCTACGCCAACCAGCCGCTGGTAGTCATCGACGGTTTTCCGTATGCCTACAGCAGCAACGAGCTGTTTGAATACATTTCCGCTTATGAGGTGGAATCCATCAGCGTGCTCAAGGACGCTTCCGCGCAGGCCATCTACGGCATCCAGGGAGCGAACGGCGTGATAGTGATCACCACAAAACGCGGAGTTAACGAAAAGCTCAAGGTCAACGTCAGGCTCGACCAGACGTTTGAACGGCCTACTACGCAGCTGCCGCACCTCTCTTCGGGAGAATACGCACAGTTGCGCAACGAAGCCGGATACAACGACGGCATGGGACGTAACGCGTATTTTACGCCGGCGGACGTAGAGGGATTCATCTCCGGAGAGAACCGCGAGCTGTATCCCGACAACGACTGGCGGAAAGTGAACATGCGCGACATTACGCACATGCAGCGTGTGGGCGTCGACCTGACGGGAGGTAACGACAGGGCCGTATTCTATACGAACTTCAACGTGATGCACCAGAACAGCATGTGGAAGACGTACCAGACGAAATACGACCCTAATAACGATTTCCTGTGGGCTAACTTCCGCTCGAACGTGGATGTAAAGTTGAACAAAATCCTGTCGGCCTCGTTGAACCTGAGCGGCAACGTCAAGCGCGAAAAAACGCCCGGCAGCGCCAGTATGCTCGGATTTGCCGAGTTTCTGTACAACAGGATGTATACCTTTCCGTCCTCCGTCTACGGGCCTACGACCCCTAAAACGGTCGACCCCGAAACAGGCGAGGAGGGAGGCGACCAGGTAATTGTAACCGGCACCGACCCGTATAGCACCTACTCGATCATCAACCGGATGGGATACATCAATCACACGGTGACGAACATCTATGCGCAGTTTGCACTGAAGCTCGACCTGGGATTCCTGACGGAGGGACTTAACCTGAGCGGGTACGCAGGCTATCAGACCAATTCGGTCAACAGCCAGTATACTTACCAGTTCTTTGAAAGCTGGGTGCGGACGCCCGATTACAGCGTACTCGAATTTACCAAGTACGGCACCCAGGAAAATACGTCGCTGGCTTACTCCAAAAATTCAAGTTTCTACTACAACCTGAACTTTAAGGGTATGCTTGACTACCGGCGCAAGTTCGGACTGCACGACGTAGGCGCTATGGCATACGCTTTCTACCAGGACTTGAGCAAGGTAGATAACAGCTCTCCCGAACTGCTTCCCTACCGCCGTATTCATACAGGCGTGGAGGCTGAATACGGATACGACGGCCGCTATCTGCTGAAACTCGACCTGGGCTATTCCGGATCGGAGCAGTACGCACGGGAAAACCGCTTTACCGCAACGCCTGCCGTTTCGGCCGGATGGGTACTGTCGAAGGAATCTTTTATGGAATCCACGGCCGGTTACCTGACCTTCCTGAAACTGCGAGCATCTTACGGCAAGGCGGCCAACGACATTTCCAACCTCGGACGTTATATCTATCTCGACAATGTAACCATTGCCGGGGGCGGAGTGCTGGGGAGTTACCTCGGTTACAACGTCAGCGAAGGACAGTCGGCCAATCCCGAACTGAAACCCGAAATATCCGTCAAGCAGAACTATGGCGTCGACGTGACTCTGTTCAACTGCCTGTCGCTTACCGCCGACGTGTTCCGCGAAAAGATGTCGAACATGGTATCGACCGCTACGGCAGTCACGCCATCGTACCAGGGTATCCCGCTGGAATATTTCCCGCGTACCAATACGGGCGTCTTCGAGAATAAAGGCTATGAATTTTCAGTCGACTTTGAGAAGAAGATCGGCAAGGACTTCACCTTTGGCGTAGGAGGATGGCTGGCTCATGCCGAAAATAAAGTGATCAACAACGACGAGAGCGAACTCGCAGACGATTACGCCTACCGGAAACGGCAGGAAGGATATTCAGTCGGGCAGAATTTCGGATACCTCGTGGACGATCATAACGGCAACGGGTTTTTCAACAGCCGGCAGGAGTTGGAAGAGAGCAATCTCGTTTATGAAATCGGCTCGCCGCGTGTGGGCGACCTGAAGTATTACGACCTGAACAGCGACGGCATTATCAACGACAAAGACCGCGTACCGCTGGGACATGGCTTAATACCTCGCTATTATTATGCGTTCCATGCGAGGGCTGATTACCGGAACTTCGATCTTAAAATCCTGTTCCAGGGAATAGGCGACTACTATGGCATTGACACGTGGACGGGACGTGTTGAATACACTTATGAGGGAGTATACAGCGAATGGCATAAAAATGCGTGGACAGCCGAACGTTACGCCGCAGGCGAGAAGATTACCTATCCGGCGCTCTCGACGGTGGTTAATTCCAATCATGTAGGCAACAGCTTTTTCCTGGAAGACAAGTCGTATCTGCGCCTGAAAAATCTTGAAATAGGGTACACTTTCCCAACTCATATATCAAGGCTGATCAGGGCGGAAAAAATCCGGCTGTCTCTGTCGGGGCAGAACCTGTTTACCTGGGATAAACTGACGACCGACGAATACGGGCCGGAAGGCAACTATCTGTCGATCCCCGTCTACAAATTGTATAATATCGGACTGAGTATTAAATTTTAATGTGATATGACAATGAAAAAATATATGATTTTTCTCTTCGCCGTTCTATTTGCAGGCCTTGTTGCCTCGTGCAACGACCTGCTGGATCTTCAGAACGACGGACGAACAACGATAGAAGAAGTTTTCAAGACGCGAAACGGTGTGCGCGGGTATCTTAATTCCTGCTACGGCTACCTTCCCGTTGCCGGCATCGGACGCTCGTCGCTGACCGACGATGCGCAGGATGCTGACGGCATCTACGGCAATTCGCTCTACAGCTACTGGTATGCAAACGGTTTTTCAGCTTCCTTTTTCTTTGCGACCGACGAACAGCCATGGTCTTCCTATTATGAAGGGATTCGCAAGTGCAATATGTTCATTGGCAACATGCCCGGTGTGGACAGGGAGTCAATTGGAGCAAGCGAAGCCGAAATGACTACATGGGTAGCGCAGGCGTACTCTCTGAGGGCGCTCTATTACCTGCAGCTTATCAAGCGTTACGGCGCCGTTCCGATTATTACGGAGACTTATGATATTACCCATGACTATTCTGACGACCGGCGTGCGCCGGTATCGGAAGTAGTGGGTCAGATTCTGGCAGACTGCGACGCCGCCCTGTCTGCTCCGGCAATTGCCAACGGCTTTAGCTGGAGAGTATCAGCCGGGCAGCGTGGTATTATGACGCGGGCGGTGGTTAATGCCATACGCTCGGAAGCTATTACCTATGCCGTCAGTCCGCTATTCGACGATGGAACGTACACCTGGGCAGACGCTACGCGTATCAACGGTGAAGCTCTGTCCGGATGCCTGTCAAACGGATTCGAACTGTTCCGCGACGAGCCGGCTCCCGATATTGCACAGAACGCATACGCGCTGTATTTCATCACACGTTCAGACGAACAGCAGGCATACGATAAGGAAACCATCTACGGAGGACAGACGCTATCCGTATGGCAGACTGCCGGAATGCCTTCTACAGCCGGACAGATTACGGCAGGGCCGTGTCCGACGCAGGAACTGGTGGACAGCTACGAGATGCAGGCTACCGGAGAACGTCCCGTTACGGGATATTCCGACGCAGCACATCTGCAGCCGGTCATCAATCCGTCGTCAGGCTACAATCCCGATCGTCCATACGAAGGACGCGACCCGCGTTTCTACGCTTCCATCTATTATAACGGCGCGCCCCGCCGTCTGGACGGGAATGCAACGGTGGGAACGTATTTCGGCGCACAGGATGGAATAACCGCCACAGACCGGCGCACGACACGCACAGGCTATTATCTGCGGAAGTACAACAACTGGCGATCCAGCCGCGACAACAGTGCAGACGGAGAAATCAGGCTCTTCCGCCTGGGAGCGCTGTATCTGAACTTTGCCGAATCGGCTTATCAGTCTGCCGGCCCGGATGCCGCGGTCAACCTTGGAAACGGAATATCAATGAGCGCACGCGATGCAGTCAATGCCATCCGTACACGCGCCGGTATGCCGCTTTTCCCTGCAGGTATGACGCGTGAGGCTTTCGAGGCGAAGTACCGCAACGAAAGGCGGGTTGAACTGGCTTTCGAGGAGCATCGATATTTCGACGTTCGACGCTGGAAGATTCTCGAATCTTCGGAACGCTACCTTACCGGCATGTATATCACGCAGCAGGAAAACGGCGGTTTCAGCTACGAACGTATCGGATTTGAACGGGCTTCGGGGATTGAGAAATACTATTTCTATCCTATTGAACAGAGTGAAGCAAACAAAATGCAGGATCATACCGGCGTTAACTGGCAGAATCCCGGATGGAACTAAATCAAATTTAAAACTTGAAAAATGAAAATTAAAAGTATGAAAATATTAAAATCATGGATACAGGC